>CAYNCY010000052.1:0-13242 GCA_964395195.1 uncultured Steroidobacteraceae bacterium | reverse complement strand
CTCGAAGGCCTCGCGCTTGTACTCCTGCTTCGGGTTCTTCTGCGCGTAGGAGCGCAGGAAGATGCCCTGGCGCATGTAGTCCATCGCCGCGAGGTGCTCGCGCCAGTGCGTGTCGACCATCTGCAGCATCAGGCGCCGCTCGATGTGGCGAAGATCCGTCGCGCCGACCAGCGCTTCCTTGTCGGCATAGGCCTTCTCGAGGACCTCGAGCAGGTGCGACTGGAAGTCGGCGGGCCCGCGCGTGCGGTCCGCCTCGTACCAGCTCTTGACGGGCAGCTCCACGGCGAAGTCGCGCTGCAGCGCTTCCTCGAGGCCGGTCAGGTTCCAGTGATCCTCGATGCTCTCGGGCGGCACGTACTGGTTGACGAGGCCCTGGACCACCTCAACGCGCAGCGCCTGCACGGTGTCGGCGATGTCATCGGCCGCCATCAGCTCGTTGCGCTGGCCGTAGATGACCTTGCGCTGGTCGTTGGCGACGTCGTCGTACTCGAGCAGGCTCTTGCGCAGGTCAAAGTTGTGCGCCTCGACCTTCCGCTGGGCGCGCTCGATCTGGCGCGTCAGCATGCCGCTCTCGATCGCCTCGCCTTCCTTCATGCCGACGCGCGACAAGAGCGCCTTCATGCGGGTCGGGTCGCCGAAGATCCGCATCAGGTTGTCTTCGAGGGACAGGTAGAAGCGCGAGGAGCCGGGGTCGCCCTGCCGGCCCGAGCGGCCGCGCAGCTGGTTGTCGATGCGCCGCGACTCGTGGCGCTCGGTGCCGATGATGTGGAGTCCACCGGCCGTGAGCACCTTCTCGTGGCGCTCCCGCCAGTCGGCGCGGGCCTTGCCCTGCTCCGCGGCATCGAGGGGCGCGGTACCCGGCGCCTCGGTGTCGGGGCGGCCACCGAGCACGATGTCCGTGCCGCGGCCGGCCATGTTGGTCGCGATGGTGACGGCGCCCGGGCGGCCGGCCTGCGCGACGATCTGCGCCTCGCGGTCGTGCTGCTTCGCGTTCAGCACCTCGTGCACGATGTTCTGGCGCTTGAGCGCGGTGGAGAGGAGCTCGGACGTCTCGATCGAGGTCGTGCCGACCAGGACCGGCTGCTGGCGCGACAGGCAGTCGCGGATGTCCTCGGTGATCGCCTCGAACTTGTCCTTCTGCGTGAGGTAGACGAGGTCGGAGTTGTCCTTGCGGATCATCGGCCGGTGCGTCGGGATCACGACGACCTCGAGCCCGTAGATCTGCTGGAACTCGTAGGCCTCGGTGTCCGCGGTACCCGTCATGCCGGCGAGCTTCTGGTACATGCGGAAGAAGTTCTGGAACGTGATCGAGGCGATCGTCTGGTTCTCCTCGCGAACCTCGACGCCCTCCTTCGCCTCGACCGCCTGGTGCAGGCCGTCGGACCAGCGTCGCCCCGGCATCGTGCGGCCGGTGAACTCATCGACGATGATCACTTCGTTGTTGCGCACGATGTACTCGACGTCGCGCCGGTAGATCGCGTGCGCGCGCAGCGCCGCGTTCAGGTGATGCATCAGGCGGATGTTCGCCGCGTCGTACAGGCTCTCGCCCTCGCGCAGGAGCCCGGAGGTCACCATCAGCCGCTCGACGCGCTCGTGACCGGCCTCGGTCAGGTGCGACTGCTTCTGCTTCTCGTCGACCCAGTAGTCGCCACCCACGGCGAGCTCGTAGCGCTTGTCCTCGGAGAGATTCTGGATCGTGGCGCCGAGCGCGGCGGCCAGCTTCAACTTCGCGGTCGCGGCGGGCGCCGCGTTGCCGCCTTCGATCGGATCGACGGTGACCGTCTGCAGCTGCCGGTCGCGCCAGACCTCGAGCTTCAGCTTCGTCGCGGGCTTCGCCGCGGCGATGGCGGCGAGCAAGTCCTCGACGCGGGTCAGCGTCGCGCCCTCCGCGCTCAGGATCACATCGCCGGTTCTGAGGTCGCCGCGCACCTTGCCGCGCTCGGCGGTCGCGACCAGGAGTCCCGTCTCGGTCGGCTCCTCGCTCAACGCCCGCGTCAGCTGCGGCACGAGCGTGTTGATCTTGAGGTAGAGCTCGGTGCTCTCCTCGGCGGGACCGGAGATGATGAGGGGCGTGCGCGCCTCGTCGATCAAGATCGAGTCGACCTCGTCGACGATCGCGAACTCGAGCGTGCGCTGCACGCGATCCTCGAGCCTGAAGGCGAGGTTGTCGCGCAGGTAATCGAAACCGTACTCGTTGTTCGTGCCGTAGGTGATGTCGCAGCCGTACGCGGCGCGCTTCTCTTCCTGGCTTTGACCGGCCTTGATGACGCCGACGCTGAGGCCGAGGAAGCGGTAGACGGGTCCCATCCACTCGGCGTCGCGGCCGGCGAGGTACTCGTTCACGGTGACGACGTGGCTGCCCTTGCCCGGGAGCGCGTTGAGGTAGACCGGAAGCGTCGCGACCAGGGTCTTGCCCTCGCCCGTCCGCATCTCGGCGATCTTGCCCTGGTGGAGCGCGATGCCGCCGATGATCTGCACGTCGAAGTGCCGAAGCCCGATCGTCCGGCGCGCCGCCTCGCGGACGGCTGCGAAGGCCTCGGGCAGCACGGAATCGAGCGTCTCACCCGCTGTCAGGCGCGCGCGCAGCGCCGCCGTGACCCCCGGGAAGTCCGCGTCCGCGAGGGCCGTCATTTTCGCGTCGAAGCCGTTGGTCGCGGCGACCAGCGGACCATAGCTCTTGATGAGGCGCTGGTTGCGGCTGCCGAAGATCGAGGTCAGAACTTTGAGCACGGGTCGGGATCCTTCGGGGGCCGGGCGACAGACGCCCGCCCGGACGCGGAAAAGTCGCGCATTGTACTAAGGAGTGCCGGCCATTACCCGCCGCGTCGCGACGGGTCCGAGCAGGGGCTACCGCCCCGAATCAGCCCCTCCCCAACCCCTCCGTGGGGTCGGGAAAGCGCCGTTCAATGCCCGACCTTGAGCAGGGGGGCGGCGTTCTGGTTGATGAAGGCCATCGGGTCCACGGGGCTCCCGTCCTTCAGCACCTCGAAATGAACGTGCGGACCGGTCGAATGGCCGGTGCTACCGAGGAGCGAGAGCTCCTGGCCCTTCTGGACGGTGTCGCCGACTTTGACGAGCACGGCCGAGTTGTGGGCATAGCGGGTCAGGTAGCCGTTGCCGTGGTTGACCTCGACGAGGTTGCCATAGCCGAAGCGCTCGCCCGCCCAGGTGACGACGCCGGTCGCGACCGCGGTGACGGGCGCGCCCTGCTCGCCCGCGAAATCGACGCCCGCGTGGAAGGCGGTGTAGCCCGTGAACGGATCCACGCGCTTCCCGAAGAAGGAGGAGATGAAGCCGCCGAGCACCGGCCGGCCCTGCGGGTAGACCTCGCGCCGGAGCTCGCGGGTCAGGATCAGGTTCTCAAGCGCTCCGAGCTGGCGCTCGCGGTCGGTGATCTGGTCGTTGAGGCGATCGAGCATGTCCGCGAGCACGGGTGCCGTCGCGGGCTGGCCGTTCGCCGCCGGCTCATCGAGGCCGCCGATCGGCGGGGCGCTGTCGAAATTGAATTCGCCCTTGTTGAGGTTCGCCATCTCGGTCAGGCGCTTGCCGAGCGCATCGAGCCGGATGACGTGGGCATTCATCTGGCCGACACGCATCGCGAGCGCATCGACGTTCTGCTGGAGGACCGCGCGGGCGGCCTCGACCTGCTCGCGCTGGCTGCCGAGCTCGGCGGCCCACTGGTTGATCTGGCGGGCCGGGCGGCTCTCGGCCCACTGCGCACCGATCCAGGAGCCGGCGGCGAAAACGGCGCCGAACAGCACGAACAGCACCGTCGCGGCGACGCCAAGGAACACGGGCGAGCGCAGGTCGAACTGCCGTGCGCGGCCCTGCTGGCGGCTGAATACGATGATGTTCATGGCCGTAGCTCCCAGCGTCCAATCACCGACCAAATCGGCGAATTCCGGTTCTGCCCAGGGCCCGGGGGCCGAAGGCGGTCTTCAATCCGACGCTGACGCCGGCCAACGCTTCCGGCCAGGCCCCAGGGAGCACGTTCGGCGCTCCCCGTCACCCGGCCGGTCCAGCCTGGCGGGCGGCGCCGGGCTGGCTTCGTGATCGGCTGGTGGCGTCCGGCACCCGAAAGGTTCCGGCCACTCCCAACCTTCGTGACACGCATGGTCCTCACGTCTGGCAACCCCGCTGTCATAGCTCTCGCGTTAGACCGGTGGCTTTGCGTCCCCGTCTTTCAACGGGTTTGCCCTTGTGCAGCGCGGGGAACTATGCAACAAAAACCCCTTGCGCAACAACCACTTTTGTCGAATTCTGGGACGCGGATCGCCCCGAAAATATGCGAAAACCAATCCCCGTCAGCGAGTTACTGGCGCAAGGTAAAGCGAAGCTCGAACGCCTCAAAACGGGGGCCGAAGCGGCCAATCGGGCTCTTGTTGCGCTGCAACAGGTCCTGCCCCCCGAGCTCGTCCCGGCGGTCTGGGGAGCGACCCTGGACCCCGAGGGGGTGCTGACCGTGGTCACGGACTCGGGCTCCTGGGCGACCCGGCTGCGCTATGCACTCCCCGCGCTCCTGCCCACGCTCGCGCGGAACCTCGGTCAGGAGGTCGGGAAGACGATCGTCAGGGTGCGGCCGCGCCCGGGATGAGCGGGCGGCGGAACGGCGGGTCGGCTCAGGCGCTGACGGCGGCCGCGGGGACGTAGGAAATGGGCGCCTCGCTGCGGTCGCGGAAGGTCACTTCCTCCCACGCCGAGACGTCCGCGATCAGCGCGCGCAGCAGCTTGTTGTTGAGGCCGTGCCCCGACTTGAAGCCGCTGAACTCGCCGATCAGCGAGTGGCCGAGCAGATAAAGATCGCCGATCGCATCGAGGATCTTGTGCTTCACGAACTCGTCCTCGTACCGCAGGCCGTCTTCGTTCAGCACCTTGAACTCATCGAGCACCACCGCGTTGTCGAGCGTGCCGCCGAGCGCGAGGTTGTGCGCGCGCAGCGTCTCGAGGTCGCGCATGAAGCCGAAGGTGCGCGCGCGGCTTATCTCGCGCAGGAATGAGCTCGTCGAGAAGTCCATCGACGCGCGCTGCGTGTGACGCCGGAAAATCGGGTGGTCGAACTCGATCTCGAAGTTCACCTTGAAGCCGTTGAACGGATCGAAGCGCGCCCACTTGTCGCCGTCGCGAACTTCGATGGTCTTGCGGATACGGACGAAGCGCTTCGCGACGTTCTGGTCCTCGATGCCCGCCGACTGCAGCAGGAACACGAACGGACCCGCGCTCCCGTCCATGATCGGGACTTCCACCGCGCTCAACTCGACGAACGCGTTGTCGACGCCGAGCCCCGCGAACGCCGACAGCAGGTGCTCGACCGTCGAGACCTTGACGTCGCCGTTCACGAGCGTGGTGCCGAGCATGGTGTCGCCGACGTTCTCGGCTCGCGCCTGGATGTCGACGGGCTCCGCCAGATCGACGCGCCGGAAAACGATGCCGGTGTTCGGCGCCGCGGGACGCAGGGTCATGAAGACCTTGCGACCGGAGTGCAGGCCGATCCCGGTCGCCCGGATCGTCGTCTTGAGGGTGCGCTGGCTCAGCATGAGGAGCGTCTGGGACTTAACAGAACGAGGGAATTCATCAAAGGCTCAGCACCCTAACACAGGCTTCAAAATCGCGACAAGTCTTTGACCGGATTGAGTGAGCTGTCGCACGCCGCCCGGCGGCTCCTCGGGCACGGGGACCCGGGGCGCCGCCGCCCGATGCGCCCGGAGTCGGCCCCGGGCAAGCGCGTTCAGCCGTCGCTCGTGACGCATGTTCCCTCCATCACCCGGCCTCGTGGCCGGGTTGGTCGGTCGAATCGGACGTCCGATGGTCAGTCCGCCTGACGCCTCAGGAACGCCGGAATGTCGAGCATGTCGTCGCCCTCGACCTCGGGGCGCAGGCCATCACCCACCGCCGTCTTGCGCCGGCTCGGGGGGGTGTTGTACTGATCCCAGTGACTCGGGGCGGCGGCGGGCGCGGCAGCCTTCTTCGGCACGGGCCGCAGGTGCGATTCGCTCCTGACGACCATCGGGGCGGGCTCGGCCGCACGCGGCGCGTTGCGGTTGAGGCCCGTCGCGACGACGGTGACCCGAAGCTCATCGGCCATGTCGGGCTCGATCACGGTGCCGACGACGACCGTCGCATCGTCACTTGCGAACTGCTTGACGGTGTTGCCGACTTCCTCGAACTCGCCGATCGCCATGTCCATGCCGCCGGTGATGTTGACGAGGATTCCCTGCGCGCCCGCGAGGTTGATGTCCTCGAGGAGCGGGCTCGACACCGCCATCTCCGCCGCGAGACGCGCACGTTCCTCGCCCGAGGCGCGGCCCGTGCCCATCATTGCCATGCCGGTCTCGCTCATCACGGTGCGCACGTCCGCGAAGTCGACGTTGATGAGGCCGGGACGCGTGATGAGTTCCGCGATGCCCTGCACCGCACCCTGCAGCACGCTGTTGGCCGAGGTGAAGGCGTCGAGGAGGCGCGTCTTCGGACCCAGCACCGAGAGCAGCTTCTGGTTCGGAATCGTGATCAGCGAGTCGCAGAACTTGCCGAGTTCGCCGATGCCGAGCTCCGCGACGTTCATGCGCTTGTGGCCTTCCATCGTGAAGGGCTTGGTAACCACGGCGACCGTGAGGATCCCGAGTTCCTTCGCGACCTGCGCGACCACCGGCGCCGCGCCCGTGCCCGTGCCACCACCCATGCCGGCGGTGATGAACAGCATGTCGCAACCCTCGATCAGCTCGACGATGCGATCACGATCTTCCATCGCCGCCTGGCGACCGACCTCAGGGTCCGCGCCCGCGCCGAGCCCTTTGGTGATGTTGGTGCCGATCTGCAGCGTCATCTTCGCCTTCGACTTCTTCAGCACCTGCGAGTCGGTGTTGAGGCAGATGAATTCCACCCCTTCGATACCGGCCAGCAGCATGTGGTCGACGGCGTTGCAGCCGGCACCACCCACGCCGAGCACCTTGATAACTGCGCTCTGGCTGCATGCGTCCATGAGTTCAAACATGTGTCTCTCCTCCGGGTGAATCAAAAATGTCCTTGGAACCAAGACTTCATCTGCTCCAGAACGTTGCGTACGTTCGGAGCGAGCGGCCGCGACGCGCCATCCGGCTGGGATTGCGCGCGCGCATAAAGCAGTAAGCCCACGCCGGTCGCGTGGATGGGGTTGCGGACCACGTCCGCGAGTCCGGTAATTCCCTGCGGCACGCCGAGGCGCACCGGCACGTGGAAGACTTCCTCGGCGAGCTCGACCGCGCCTTCCATCTTGGCGCTCCCGCCGGTGATGACGATGCCGGCGGCGATCGTCTCCTCGAAGCCGGCACGGCGCAGCTCGTCGCGGATGAGCCCGTAGAGCTCCTCGTAGCGCGGCTCGACGATCTCGGCGAGCGTCTGGCGCGCGAGGCGACGGGGCGGTCGATCGCCCACGCTCGGCACCTCGATCGTCTCGTCCGGGTTCGCGAGCTGGGAGAGCGCGCAGGCGTAGCGCACCTTGATCTCCTCGGCGTACTGCGTCGGCGTACGCATCGAGACCGCAATGTCGTTGGTGACCTGGTCACCGGCAATCGGGATCACCGCGGTGTGCCGAAGCGCGCCGCCCGAGAACACCGCGAGGTCGGTCGTACCACCGCCGATGTCGACGAGGCAGACGCCGAGATCTTTCTCGTCATCAGTGAGCACGGCGTAGCTCGAGGACCACTGCTCGAGCACGATGTCTTCCACCTCGAGGCCGCAGCGCTGCACGCACTTGACGATGTTCTGCGCCGCGCTCTCCGCGCCCGTGACGATGTGCACGCGCGCCTCGAGGCGGATCCCGGACATGCCGATCGGGTCGCGGATGCCCTCCTGGTTGTCGATGATGAATTCCTGCGGGATCACGTGCAGGATCCGCTGGTCGGCGGGCAGCGCGACCGCCTGCGCCGCGTCCATCACGCGCGCGACGTCGCCCTGCGTGACCTCCTTGTCCTTGATCGCGACGATGCCGTGCGAGTTGAGGCTGCGCACGTGGCTGCCGGCGATGCCGGTGTAGACGGCGTTGATCTCGACGCCCGCCATGAGTTCGGCCTGCTCGACCGCGCGCTGGATCGACTGCACGGTCGAGTCGATGTTGACGACGACGCCGCGCTTGAGGCCCCGCGAGGGGTGCGAACCGATGCCGATGACCTCGAGTTCGCCGTCGGCCTTGAGCTCGCCGACGAGAGCGACGACCTTCGAGGTGCCGATGTCGAGTCCGACGATTAGATTACGTTCGCTGCGCTTAGGCATCTTGATCCCGCTTCCGATTGGCCAGCGTCTCATCGGGCGTCGCCGGGCGCGGTGCCGCACCCTGCGTGCGCCAGCCGACGGCGAAGCCGTTCGAGTAGCGCATGTCGAGAAACGCGATGTCGTTTGGCCGCCCCGCGACGACGGGGGCGCCCACCTTCAGGAACCGGTCGATCCGCTCCTCGAGCTGCCGGCGCCCAAAGCGCACGGTCACTCCGCTCGCGAGATCGAGCTCCCATGCACCGCGCGCGCTCATCCGAAGCGCGCTCGTGCGCAGGCCCGCCTCGAGCAGCCGCGGCTGCAGCTGGAAGAAGAGCTCCGCGACCTGGTGCTCGGCATGCTCCGGCCCGTCGAGGCGCGGCAGCTCCGGCGGCACGTGGCGGATGTCCTTGATGAAGAGCTCGCCGCGTGAGTTGAGGAGCCCGGTCTCGCCCCAGCGCGCGACCGGAACCTGCTCAGTCACCTGCACGACGAGGCCGTCAGGCCAGCGGCGCTGCACGCGGGCGTGGTCGACCCACGCCAGCTGCTC
Source organism: uncultured Steroidobacteraceae bacterium (assembly GCA_964395195.1). Lineage (GTDB taxonomy): Bacteria > Pseudomonadota > Gammaproteobacteria > Steroidobacterales > Steroidobacteraceae > CAIKZZ01. The sequence continues at coordinate 4,472 of CAYNCY010000052.1, read as the reverse complement.
GATCGCGCGCTGCAGCTGGTCGAGGTTCGCGGTGATGAAGCCACCCTGCAGGCGCTTGCGCACGACCTCCTCGACCTCGAGTGGCGAGACGCGCTGGAAGCTGCCGGCGACGTCGACTTTGTGCACGGGGCGGTTGAGGGCGAAGCCGATCACGACTGCAAGCGTGCCGATGGCGGCGACGCCGAGCGCGATGGACCCCGCGCGCGCCCAATCGATCGCGGGCAGGCGCCAGCGCCGACCCTTCTCGACCCGGGAGCGATTCTTGGCGCGGCGTGGCAGGAGCGCGGTGAGTGCGTTCATGCGCCCGTCCGTGCCGCGGCCGTGAAGCTCGTCTCGAGGATGCGCACCACGAGCTCGTCGAAGTCGATGCCGGCAGCGCGCGCAGCCTTCGGCACGAGCGAGTGACTCGTCATGCCGGGCGTCGTGTTGACCTCGAGCAGCCAGTTGCCGCCGTTCGCATCGCGCATCACGTCGACGCGGCCCCAGCCCGAGGCGCCGGATGCCTCGAACGCGGCGAGCGCGAGAGCGCGCAGCGCCGTCTCGGAGGCACCCTCGAGGCCCGGGCACCGGTACTCGGTGTCCTCGGCGACGTACTTCGCGTGGTAGTCGTAGTACTCACCGCGCGGCACGATCTGGATCGAAGGGAGCGCACTGCCATCGAGGATCGCGACGGTGTACTCGCCACCCTCGATCAGCGATTCGATCAGCAGTTCACCGCCATAGCGCTCCGCGAGCGCGACGGCTGCCGGTACCTGGTTCTGGTTGAAGACGCGGCTGACACCGACGCTCGAGCCCTCGAGCGAGGGCTTGACGATCAGCGGGAAGCCGATTGTCCTCACGGCCGCGGCGACGTCCGCGCCGACCGGCAGACGCGCGTACCGCGGCGTCGGCAGGCCCACGGCGAGCCACACCTGCTTGGTGCGGATCTTGTCGAGCGTGAGCGCGCTGCCGAGCACCCGCGAACCGGTGTAGGGCAGGCCGAGCGCCTCGAGCAGGCCCTGCACCACGCCGTTCTCGCCGTCACCGCCGTGCATGATGTTGAAGACGCGGTCGTAGCGGCCGTGCGCGATGCCATTCTGGAGAGCTTCGATGCCATCGACGGCCTCGGCGGCGATGTCGCGGCGCCTGAGCGCATCGAGCACGTTGGCGCCCGAGTTGAGCGACACCTCGCGCTCGGAGCTCGTGCCGCCGAGGAGTACCGCCACGCGGCCGTACTCGACCGGGCGCCGGGTCGGGCGCGGTGCGTTGCTGGCGCTCATGCCCGCTCCCCCACGATGCGCACTTCGGGTACGAGATGCACGCCGTGGCTGCGCTCGACCTCGGCCTGCACGTGGCCGATGAGCCGTTCGACGTCGTCCGCCGAGGCATGGCCCTCGTTGACGAGGAAATTCGCGTGCTTCGCCGAGACGATGGCGCCGCCGATGCGAAAGCCCTTGAGGCCGGCCGACTCGATCAGCCGCGCGGCGTGGCCGTTGGGCGGGTTCGTGAACGTCGAGCCGCCGCTCCACTCGCCGATCGGCTGCGTCTCGCGCCGCCGCACCAGGAGGCCCTTGATGGTGTCGGGGCTCGCCGTCGGATCCGGCGTGAACTCGAAGCGTGCGGCCAGAAACCACTCGCTCGAGGACGGCGCCTCGAGGTGCCGGTACCCGAAGCGGTAGTCGCGCGCGGGCCGCGTACGACGCGTGCCGTCGCGATCGACGACGTCCACTTCGGCGACGTACCGCCAGGTCTCTCCGCCCCACGCACCGGCGTTCATCGCAAGTGCGCCGCCCACCGTGCCCGGGATGCCCGCGAAGAACTCCGCGGGTCCCAGCGACCACTTGATGCACTGGCGCGCGACGCGCGCGCACGGAACTCCGGCATCCGCGTGCACGCTCGTCGGACCCAGCCGTTCGAGACGGTCGAGGCCGAGGTGCAACGACACGACTACGCCGCGCAGACCACCGTCGCGTACCAGCAGGTTGCTGCCGAGACCGAGGAAGAAGCAGGGCACCTGCGCGGGCAGCGCGCCCAGAAACCGCGACAGCTCCTCCGCGCTCTGCGGCGTGAAGAACGCATCGGCGGGACCGCCGACGTGCCACGAGGTGTGCTTGGCGAGCGGCTCGTTGAAGCGCACGTGCGGCAGGAACTCAGGGTCGATGGCGAAGCGCAGTGCCGCGTTCATGCGTGCGCTCCCGCCGCGAGCCGCGCGGGCAGATCGTGTGCAACCGCGCTGATGTTGCCGGCACCCATCGTCACGAGCACGTCGTCGTCGCGAAGGAGCGGTCCGAGCGCATCGGCCAAGTCCTCGGCGCGCGCGCAGAACACCGGCTCGACACGACCGCGGGTACGCACAGCGCGGCAGATCGCCCGGCCGTCGGCGTCGGCGATCGGCGCCTCGCCCGCGGCATAGACCTCGGTGACCAGCAGCACGTCCGCCGTCGACAACACCTCGGCGAAGTCATCGAGAAGGTCGCGCGTGCGCGTGAAGCGGTGCGGCTGGAACGCGAGCACGATGCGCCGCCCCGCCCAGCCCTGCTGGATGGCCTCGAGGGTCGCTGCGACCTCGCGCGGATGGTGGCCGTAGTCGTCTATCAGGGTCACGCGACCGACGGGCGCGTCGATCTCGGCGATGACCTGCAGGCGCCGGTCGATGCCCGAGAACTGCTCGAGCGCACGCTGGATCGCGGCGTCATCGACGCCGAGCTCGGTGGCGACACCGATCGCCGCCAGCGCGTTCAGCACGTTGTGACGGCCAGGCACGCTTAGCGTGATCGGCAGCGGCATCGGCCGCGAGGCGCGCAGCACGTTGAACTTCGACTTGAGGCCGTGGCGCTCGATGTCGACGGCGCGGATGTCGGCCTCCGCGTCGATACCGTACGTCACCGTCGGGCGCGCGACGCGCGGCAACACCGAGCGCACCTGCGGATCGTCGAGGCACAGCACCGCGAAGCCGTAGAACGGCAGGTTGTGCAGGAAGTCGACGAAGCTCTGCTTCAGTTTCTCGAAGTCGCCGCCGTGCGTGCCGAGGTGATCGTTGTCGATGTTGGTGACGATTGCCGCGAGCGGCTGCAGGTGCAGGAACGAGGCGTCGCTTTCATCGGCTTCCGCAACGAGGTACCGGCCGGTGCCGAGGCGCGCGTTGCTGTCCGCGCTCTTGAGCCGGCCACCGATCACGAAGGTCGGGTCCTCGCCGCCCTCGGCCAGGATGCTCGCGACGAGGCTCGTGGTCGTGGTCTTGCCGTGCGTGCCCGCGACCGCAATTCCGGATCGGAAGCGCATGAGCTCCGCCAGCATCTCGGCGCGCTGCACGACCGGGATGCGCGCGGCGAGCGCGGCAACGACCTCGGGGTTGTCCGCGCGCACGGCGCTCGAGACGACGACGACGTTGGCGCTGCCGATGTTCTCGGCGGCGTGGCCGAGGACGATCTCGGCGCCAAGCGAGGCGAGCCGCTCGGTCACCGAGTTGAGCTTCAAGTCGGTGCCCTGCACGCTGTAACCGAGGTTCAGCAACACCTCGGCGATGCCGCCCATGCCGCTGCCGCCGATGCCGACGAAGTGAATGCGCTGGATGCGGTGCATGCGCGCGCTCATGCCGGCGAACCCGCGGCAAGGCACAGATCGGCGAGCCGCTCGGCGGCACCCGGCATCGCGGCACGGCGCGCCGCGTGCGCCATCGCCTCGCGCCGGTGCCGGTCGGGCCCTGCGAGCGAGCGCAGCTGCGTCGCGAGTAGCTCGGGCGTCAGCGAGGACTCCGGCACCAGCACTGCGCCGCCGCGATCGGCGAGGAAGCGGGCATTGGCCGTCTGGTGATCGTCGACCGCGGCGGGAAAGGGTACGAGCAGGCCCGGCACGCCGGCCGCGGCGAGCTCGGCGACTGTCAGAGCGCCGCTCCGGCACACCGCGAGGTCCGCCCAGGCGTAGGCCTCGGCCATGTCATCGATGAACTCGCGGACGTCGCAGACGACGCCCGCGGCCGCGTAGGCGGCAGCGACTTCCTCGCGCCGGTCACGCCCGGTCTGGTGCAGCACCTCGGGTCGCTCGGCGGGCTCGAGGAGCGCGAGCGCCGCGGGCACGACGCGGTTCAGAACCTTCGCGCCCTGGCTCCCACCGAATACGAGGAGGTGCGCGTGCGGCCGCGGCATCGCGCAATGCACCGGCAATGCCTCGATCGAGCGCCGGACCGGGTTGCCGATCGCGATCGCCCCGACGTCCGCATCGAAGCTGCCGGGAAAGGCCTCGGCCACCGTGCCCGCGAGCCGCGCAAGAATCCGGTTCGTCATGCCGGCCACGGCGTTCTGCTCGTGGATCACGAGCGGCCGGCCGAACATCCGCGCCGCGAGGCCTCCCGGCCCCGCGACGAAGCCGCCGAGCCCGAGCACGACGTCGGGCCGCGTGCGCCGGATCGCGCCCGCCGCGTCGATGAGCGCCTGCACGAGCCGGAACGGCGTCGTCCCCAGCGCTTCGGCGGCGCCCGTATCCGCGTGAACCAT
>CAYNCY010000051.1:0-13275 GCA_964395195.1 uncultured Steroidobacteraceae bacterium | reverse complement strand
CGACCGCGAGCACGTCCTCGACGGTGCAGTACGGATGGAACTTCATGCCATCGAGCGGAACGCCGTTCGCGTCCTTGTACTTCTTGATCTCGGTGCCATCCGGGTTGCCGGAGCCGACCTCGTGCAGCGCCAGGATGTGCGCGACCACGAGGAACACGAGCAGGAGCGGGATCGCGACCACGTGCAGCGCGAAGAAGCGGTTGAGCGTGATGTCCGAGATGAAGTAGTCGCCCTTGATCCACTCGGCGAGCGAATCGCCGATCACGGGGATCGTGCCGAACAGGGACACGATCACCTGCGCGCCCCAGTACGACATGTTGCCCCACGGCAGCAGGTAGCCCATGAACGCCTCGGCCATGAGCGCCAAGTAGATCAGCATGCCGAAGATCCAGATGAGCTCCCGCGGCGAGCGGTAGGAGCCGTACATGAGGCCGCGGAACATGTGCAGGTACACGACGATGAAGAACGCCGACGCACCGGTCGAGTGCAGGTAGCGGATCAGCCAGCCCCACTCCACGTCGCGCATGATGTACTCAACCGAGGCGAACGCATCCGTCGCCGCGGGCTTGTAGCTCATCGTCAGGAAGATGCCCGTGATGAGCTGCAGCACCAGCACGAAGAGCGCGAGGCCGCCGAACAGGTACCAGCTGTTGATGTTCTTCGGCGCGTAGTACTCGGTGACGTGCTCCTTGAGCATCTTGTCGAGCGGAAAACGCGCGTTGATCCAGCCCCAGAGGCCGGGTGCCGGCGTCGTTCCGTAATTCTGATTCCCCATCGTCCGCGCTCCTTCGTCGACGGCCTCAGGCCGCCTGCGTCGCATCGCTGCCCACGAGAATCCGCCCGTCATTCACGAAGCTGTACGGCGGGACGGTGAGGTTCGCCGGCGCCGGCACGCCCTTGAAGACGCGCCCGGCGAGGTCGAACTTCGAGCCGTGGCACGGGCAGTAGAAGCCGCCCGGCCAGTCGGCTGCCACGGTGACGTCCTGCGCCTGGAACTTCGCCATCGGCGAACAGCCGAGGTGCGTGCAGACGCCGAGCACCACGAAATATTCGGGCTTGGCGGAGCGATCGACATTTTTGGCGTAGGCCGGCTGCACGGAGCCCTCCGAGTTGGGGTCGAGCAGGAACGGCGTCGCCGTGTCGACCTGCTTCAGCATCTCGGGCGTGCGTCGCACGACATAGACGGGCTTGCCGCGCCACTCGACCTTGAGCATCGCGCCCGCCTCGAGCTTGCTGACGTCGACCTCGATCGGCGCACCGAGCGCCTTGGCGCGTGCGCTCGGCTTCCAGCTGGCGAGAAACGGCGTGGCGGCAAAGACGACGCCCGCTGCGCCCGTGAGTGCGGTCGCCGTCACCAACAGTCGGCGGCGGCCGAGATCAACCTCATCGCTCATGCTGAACCCCTGTGCATACCCGGTTCCGGCGCCAGCACCGGCACGATCCGCCCGCTAGAAACGCATGTAACCGGCCGTGCGGACTCATGGTTTCGCGATTTCGAGGGATCGCGCATTATACACACGTTGCACCGCGTCACGCAGCCGAACGGGCGGCGTATCGTGCGGCGCCGGGAAAAAACGTGAACCGATTCCTCCGCCTGACCGCCTTTCTCTCGCCGTGGATCGCGCTCGGCCTCGCGATCGCGCTCATCGCCGTCTACCTCGACCCGTCGATTCTGCCTTCCCCGCGCGCTGCCGCTGCGGTAGCTGCGAGCGTCCCAGCGCCGCTTCCGGTAGACGAACACCCGCGTGCGACCCCGGTGGCGCTCACGACGGCAACCGTCGCGCCGCTCCCGGCCGCGCGCAGCGGAGTCGCAAGCTACGCCGACGCCGTCGCCCGCGGCGCACCGGCCGTCGTCAATGTCTCGACGCGCCGGGTCGTCGTCGAGCGCCAGATCCCGGCGCAGCTGGCACCGTTCTGGCCTGGGATGCCTGAGTTCAGGCAGCGCGCGGAGAGCAGCCTCGGTTCCGGCGTCATCCTCGATGCCCAGGGCCACATCGCGACGAACTTCCATGTCGTGCGGGGCATGCAGGAGATCGCCGTGCAGCTCCTCGACGGCCGCTCTGCGCCCGCCAAGCTCGTCGGTACAGACCCCGAAACCGACCTCGCGATCCTGAAGATCGACCTGCCGAAGCTCCCGGTCATGACCCTCGGCCGCTCAGATCAGCTGCGCGTCGGAGATGTCGTCCTTGCCATCGGCAACTCGGAGGGGCTCGGCCAGACCGTGACCCAGGGCATCGTCAGCGCGACCGGGCGCTCGCAGGTCGGAGTCGCGCTCCTCGAGAACTTCATCCAGACCGACGCCGCGATCAACCCCGGGAACTCGGGCGGCGCGCTCGTGACGACGGACGGCGAGCTCGTCGGCATCAACACGGCGGTACTGTCGCGCGAGACGGGTGTCGAGGGGATCGGCTTTGCGATTCCCGTGAACCTCGTGCGCGGCGTCGCCGCCGAGATCGAGAGCAAGGGTCGCGTGACGCGGGGCTGGGCGGGCGTCGAGGTCCGCTCATTGCCCGCAAATGCCGTCGACGCCCAGGGCCAGCCAGTGCACGGCGTGCAGATCCTCGGCTTCTACGAGGCCGGACGCGGACAGGCGGCGGGGCTCGCCCAGAGCGACGTGATCACCTCGTTCAACGACAAGGTCATCAGCGACCGTCAGGAGTTTCTCGCGGCGATCGCGCGCCTCGCGCCGGGGACGAGCGTCAAGCTCGAGGTGCTGCGCCCGGGCCAGGGTCACTTCACGACGCAGTTGCCGATCATCGCCCGGCCGCTCGAACGCTGAGTCCGCCCGTTAGAGCGGGGCATTCCCCGGGACGCGCCGGATCTGCGCGCCGAGGCCGCTCAGCTTTTCCTCGATGCACTCGTAGCCGCGATCGATGTGGTAAATCCGCTCGACGTTGGTCCGGCCTTCCGCCACGAGACCCGCGAGCACGAGGCTCGCCGAGGCCCGCAGGTCGGTCGCCATGACCGGCGCCGCCGTGAGGCGCGGCACACCCTTGATGATGGCGGTATTGCCCTCGATGCGGATGTCGGCGCCGAGCCGGCGCATCTCGAGCATGTGCATGAAGCGGTTCTCGAAGATCGTCTCGGTGATCGTGCTGACGCCGTCGGCCACGGTGTTGAGCGCCGCGAACTGCGCCTGCATGTCGGTCGGGAACCCGGGGTGCGGTGCCGTGCGAATATCGACCGAGGTCGGCCGGCGGCCGCGCATGTTGACCTCGATCCAGTTCTCGCCCGTCGTGACCTCGGCGCCCGACTCGGTGAGCTTCGCAAGCACCGCATCGAGGTGGCCGGGGCGGACGTTGCGCACCCGCACGCGTCCGCGGGTGATGGCGCCCGCGACCAGGAACGTCCCCGCCTCGATCCGATCCGGCAGTACCTCGTAGTGGCCGCCGTGCAGCCGCTCGACGCCTTCGATCACGAGCGTGTCGCTGCCGGCACCCGAGATCCGCGCGCCCATGACGTTCAGGAAGTTCGCGAGATCGACGACCTCGGGCTCGCGCGCGGCATTCTCGATGTGGGTCGTGCCCTCGGCCAGGACCGCCGCCATCATCAGGTTCTCGGTGCCGGTCACGGTCACGGTGTCGAGGACGAGACGGGCTCCCTTCAGCCGGCCGGCGCGCGCCTTGATGTAGCCGTTCTCGATCTTGATGTCGGCACCGAGCTGCTGCAGGCCCGCGACATGGATGTTGACCGGGCGGGCGCCGATCGCGCAGCCGCCGGGCAGCGAGACGTCGGCCTGCCCGAAGCGGGCGAGCAGCGGCCCGAGCACCAGGATCGAGGCGCGCATCGTTTTCACGAGTTCGTAGGGCGCGACGAGATCCTTGATGCTCGAGGCATCGACGGTGACGCCCATGCGCTCATCGATCGTGACCGTGACGCCCATCCGGCCGAGCAGCAGGTTGGTGGTCGTCACGTCCTGCAGGTGCGGGACATTGCTGACCGTGACCTCGCCGTCGATCAGGAGCGTCGCCGCCAGGATCGGCAGCGCCGCGTTCTTGGCGCCGGAGATCTTCACCTCGCCGTCGAGCGGCGTGCCCCCTTCGATCTGCAGCTTGTCCATGGCCTCAGGCGCCGCCCTGCGCTGACCACTCCTCGGGCGTGTGCGCCTCGATCGAGAGCGCATGGATCTCGCGGCCGACGGCTGTGCCCAGGGTCGCGTACACCTGCTGGTGCCGCTGCAACGCCCTGCGGCCGGTGAATTGCGGGGCGATCACGACCGCCTCGAAGTGCACTTCGTCGTCGGAACGGACGACGACCCGGCTGCCGGGCAGGCCTGCCTCGATTTTTGCTTTGACCTCGGACACTTTCATCGAACACTGCCTGGCGGGTATCGCGCCGGGGGAGCGCGGAAGGCGCGAGTGTAGTGAATACCCGGCGGCGGGCAAAGCACCGCCGCGCGGGCCGACGGGCCACCCGCTACGGCTCGATCCCGTGCTTCTTGGCGTCCCCCGCGACGCGACTGTCGATCGCGGCGGCCGCGGCGATGTCGGCCTGTCCCTCGGTCGACTGGCCGAGGCGGATGCGAGCGATTCCGCGTCCGAACAGCGACCAGGGTACTTTGGGGTTTGCGGCGAGTGCCGTGTCGTAGTCGGCGATGGCCTTTGCGAATTCGCCGCGCCGGAGGCGAACGAGGCCGCGACTGTCAAGGTATCCCGCGTTCGTCGGCTGGAGTTTCACCGCGGCGTCGCAATCGGCCAGCGCCTTGTCGAGCTCGGTGCCGAGGAGTGCACGGGCCCAGCAGCGCCCGTTCAGCGCCACCGACCGGCCGCCGTCCACCGGGTGCGTCGAGATCCAGGCGTCGAATTGGGCGACCGCGTCCGGCAGTCGATCGAGTGTCTCGTAGCCGAGGGCGATTTTCCGGCGCACGTCGGAATCGTGCGTGGCGAGCTTGTCGGCCGCGTCAAGGTCCGCGAGCGCACCGGCTCGATCGCCACCCCGAAAGCGCAGGCTCGAGCGGCCCATCAAGGCGTCGAGATTGTCGGGCTTCAGTTTGAGAGCCGTGTCGAAATCGCTCGCCGCCGGCAGAATCTGTCCGTTGTACGAGTGCGCGAGGGCCCGCTCGTAGAAATAGTCGGACTGCGTCGGGTCCATCTCGCAGGCCCGGTCGAGGTCCTCGAGAGCGTGCGCGTAGTCGCGCCGTTGCATGGATGCCGTGCCACGACGCGCGTAGGCGGCCGCATCGGCGGGTGTCTTGTCCTTTCCCGGGGCCAGCTCGTTGGGATCGGCGAGCGGCGTCGCCGAGGTGTCGGCCTTGGCGTGCGAAAGGTCGAAGACCGGTCCGCCGTTGTAGGTGAAGTCGAGCCGGTGCTGGGATCCGGACACATAGATGTGGTGCGACAGGAAGAAGTCGGCGCCAATCAGCATCTCCGTGCCATCGGAGAAGGCGTCGTAGTCGATCACCCGGAGCTTCGTGTTGTGGATCTCCTCGTTGCCGATCGCAAAGCTCGCCACCGGCACAATCCACTCGCGGAACGTTCGTCGCCCGATTCCCCCGCCCGCTGACACCTCTTCGGTTCCCGGCGCGGTGATCGAACCGCCCGCCTTCTCGAACGTGCGCCGCGAGACGATGGACAGGGTGGCACCCGTGTCGAACATGGCCCTGATCGCATGCCCGTTGATGGCCGCGGGCCCGATGGTGTGCGGGCTATGTTCGTCAGCCCGGTCGATCTTGATCGACGAGGCGACCACATCCGGTTTCGCCCAATAGGCGAATGACATGTTGGCGCAACCCTTCGAACGCATCAGCCGGATGTTGCCGTTGGCCAGGTCGTATTCGACGTCGCCACCGGCCCGGAGGACGTTCTGGCCAAGAACGCCGACGCCGCCCTCCACTATCTCGCCACCGCCGACCATGAAGTCGACGTTCTTGAACGGTTTGTTGAACAGCGTGAGCTCAACGCTGGTCAATGACACCGTCGCGGAACCCCCGATTCCCATGACGTAAAACCCAGCCGGCGCCATGCGCAGCGGCAGTTTCAGGTCCGCGGCCGCTGACGGCACCAGCATGCTGAAGAAGGCTCCGCTATCGACCAGAAGACGTACGTCGACGCCGTTGATCTTCGCGGCGACGCTGGGGCGGCCGTTCAGCATCGTGACCGGCAGTTCGCCGACCATCCCGACACTGCACTCGGGCTTCGCCAGAGCCGCGGCAGGGACGATCGCGAGGCTCGCGAGGAGCAGCAAGGGCGCGCGGCGACACGCTCGACTCCCGCGCGTTCCGGCGGCCCGACGCTTCGTGACGGTCTCAAGGAATTCGTTCATCGGATCGGCCTCCCCTGGCCATGCCGCTCGGCGGGTGTGGGCGCCGGCAAGCAGTTCTTCGCGCAATTGTCGCAGAGCGCGCGGCGGGCCGCCAAAACGCCCGCTTCCGGCGCCGACCCCGACCGCCGTCGAGTTGCTATGATGGCCAGACACTCCCTGCCGAGGCCCGCGCATGGCCACGCCAGCGCAATCCCCCCCGCTCCCACCCACCCTCGACGACGCCACGCTCCTCGAACTCGGGCGCACCGCGCTTGGCATCGAGGCCGACGCCGTCGCCGCGCTCGCGCGCCGCCTCGACGGGGACTTCGTGCGCGCCTGCCGCCTGCTCGTCCGGTGTCGCGGCCGGGTCGTCGTCACCGGCATGGGGAAGTCCGGGCACGTCGCCCGCAAGATCGCCGCGACGTTCGCCAGCACGGGCACTCCCGCCTTCTTCCTGCATCCGGGCGAAGCCGGCCACGGCGACCTCGGCATGCTGACGCGCGACGACCAGGTGGTCGCGCTCTCGAACTCGGGCGAAACCGACGAGATCCTGGTGCTGGTACCGACCATCAAGCGCATGGGCGTCCCGATGATCGCGCTGACCGGACGGCCCGACTCGGCGCTCGCGCGCGCCGCCGAGGTCCACCTCGACATCAGCGTCCCTGCCGAGGCCTGCCCACTCAACCTGGCGCCGACCGCGAGCACGACGGCCGCGCTCGCGATGGGCGATGCGCTCGCGGTGACGCTCCTGCGCCTGCACGGCTTCACCGAGCAGGACTTCGCGCGCTCGCACCCGGGCGGCGCCCTCGGCCGGCGACTCCTCTTGCATGTGGCGGACGTGATGCACACGGGCGAGGAGATCCCTGCCGTCGCACCGGATCGCCCGGTCTCGGCCGGCCTCCTCGAGATGAGCCGCAAGGGCCTCGGGCTCACGGGCGTCGTCGCGGCGGACGGGCGCCTGCTCGGCGTATTTACCGACGGCGATCTGCGGCGCGCGCTCGATCGTCGCCTCGATGTCCATTCGACGCTGATGCGGGACGTCATGACCGCCGACCCGCGCACGATCGGACCACGCGAGCTCGCGGCGGAGGCCGTGCATCTGCTGGAGCAGCACCGCATCACGGCGCTCCTCGTCGTCGACGCCGACAAACGCCTCGTCGGCGCGCTCAACGTGCACGATCTCCTCCGCGCGGGGGTGATGTGAATCTCGAGGCCGCGGACCGGATCAAGCTTCTCGTACTCGACGTCGATGGCGTCATGACCGACGGCCGCCTCTGGTTCGCCGCCGACGGCGAGGCGCTCAAGGTGTTCCATGTGCGCGATGGCGCCGGCATCAAGGCGCTGCAGGCCGCCGGGGTCGCGGTCGCGATCATCTCGGGCCGTCACTCGCCCGCGGTCGCGCGCCGCGCGCTCGAGCTCGGCATCCGCCACGTGCGCCAGGGCGCGGAGAACAAGGCCGCAGCCTTCGGCGAGATCGTCGCGGAGCTCTCGATTCCGCCGTCACTGACGGCCTGTATCGTCGATGACACGCCGGACCTGCCGCTGATGGCGCTGGTGGCGCTGTCGATCGCGGTGGCCGACGCGCATCCGGACGTGCTCTCCGCCGCCCACCACGTCACGCGCGCCGCGGGCGGCCAGGGCGCGGTGCGCGAGATCTGCGACCTGCTGATCGAAGCGCGCTCGTGAGAGTACCGACACCGGTTGCACTCGGACTCCTCGTGCTCCTGGCAGCAGCCTCCTGGTGGCTCGCGCGACCCGCGACCGACGCCCCACTCGCCACCGCCGCGGTCGCGCAGCCCGGTTACTACCTCACCAACGCCGAGCTCGAGCAGACGGACACGACCGGGCGCCTGACACTCAAGGTGCACGCGGCCGAGGCACGCCAGCTCGAGCAGCATGGCGATGTAAACCTCGAGCACCTGCGCGTCGACTACCTGCCGGAACCTGGCCGCGACTGGCGCATGACGTCCACCGGCGGCACGCTGCTGCCGAACGGGCGCACGGTGCTGCTCGCCGGCGATGTGCGCCTTTCGGCTCCGGACGAAGGCGCTGCGGTCGTCCGCACGGAGCACATGCGCCTCGACGTCGACCAGCAGCTGGCAACGACCGATGACCCCGTCCGGATGGAGCTGCCGCCACACGCGCTCACCGCGCGTGGCATGCGCGCGGACCTGAAGCGCGAGACCCTGCACCTCGCAGCCTCGGTGAGTGGCACCTTTGCGCGCTAGCGCTTTCATTCTCGCGCTTCTCTCGGCGTTCGCCGCGTATGCGGCGGGCCCGCAGCTCGACTCGAATGCGCTGATCCACCTCGACGCTCGCTCCTCCGACGTCGACTACAAGAACAGCGTCGGCGCGTTCCATGCGGTGCGCATCAGCCAGGGCGCGTTCTCGATCGAAGCCGACGAAGGCGATGCCGTCGGCCTCGACTTCGTCAAGAGCGAATGGACGTTCCACGGCAACGTCAAGATCGCCATGCCGGACGGCTCGATCGCGAGCGACCAGGCGCGGATCACTTTCGCCAACAACGCCATCGTCAGCGCGCAGATCACGGGCACCCCCGCCGTGCTCGAGCAGCGCCGCGACAAGCGTGTCGCGCACGGCCGCGCGGCGCAGATCGACTATGACGTGCCCGCGCAGACAGTGAAGCTGAGCGGCGGCGCGACCCTGTCGGTCGATGACCACGACATCACGGCCCGCACACTTATCTATGACATGGGCCAGCAGAAGCTGCGCGCGAACCCCGAGGAGCAGGACGGCACGGCCGTGAGCCTGACGTTCGACCCGAAGAAGCCGGCCATCAAGGTGTCACCCGACCCGAAGCCGAAACCATGAGCCGGCTGAGCGCGACTCACCTCAGCAAGAAGTACAAGCGCCGTGAGGTCCTCAAGGACCTGTCGATCGAAGTATCGTCCGGCGAGGTGGTCGGCCTCCTCGGCCCCAACGGCGCCGGCAAGACCACCGCCTTCTACATGATCGTCGGGCTCGTGCCCTGCGACAGTGGACGCATCGAACTCGATGGTCGCGACGTGACGGCGCTGCCGATGCACCGCCGAGCGCAGCTTGGCGTCGGCTACCTGCCGCAGGAAGCCTCGGTGTTCAGGAAACTCACCGTGGCCGACAACATCATGGCGATCCTGGAGACGCGTCCGAAGCTCGATGCGGATGCGCGGGCGCGGCGGCTCGAGGCGCTGCTGGATGAGCTGCACATCGGTCACATCCGCGACAGCCTGGGACAGAGCCTCTCCGGCGGCGAGCGTCGCCGGGTCGAGATCGCGCGCGCACTCGCCGCGGACCCGCAGTTCATCCTGCTGGATGAGCCCTTTGCCGGGGTGGATCCGCTCTCGGTGGCGGACATCCAGAGAAGCATAGAGCACTTGCGGGCGCGTGGCATCGGTGTCCTGATCACGGACCATAATGTCCGTGAAACACTCGGCATTTGTGGACGCGCGTATATCGTGAACCAGGGCTCAGTCATCGCCTCCGGTTCCGCCGCCGAGATCCTTGCCAACCCTCAGGTCCGTGAGGTGTACTTGGGGCAAGATTTCAGGATGTGACGCGGCGGCGTGGCGAGCCCCAAGCCTCGCGCCGAGGACGCCCCAGCCCCCGATGCTTAGACCCGCACTGCAGCTTCGCATTGGCCAGCAGCTGACGATGACGCCGCAGCTGCAGCAGGCCATCCGCTTGCTGCAACTGCCGGCCCTCGAACTCCAGCAGACCGTGCGCGAGGCGCTCGAGCAGAACGTCATGCTCGAGGCGGACGACGACGGCGAGGGCGAAAGTCCGCTCGAGGCAGCCGATGCCGTCATCGATCCGAGCGCGGAGCCGGGCCAGGCCGAGGAGACCGCCCACGGCGAGGCCGCGGCCGATGCGGCCGAGGAGGCATGGGACGAGGGGCCCTCCGCCGCGACCTCGGATTCGCCGTGGTCGGGCGACGACCGCCCCCAGGAATTCACCGACGAACGCGGCCAGACGCTGCAGGAGCACCTCTCCTGGCAGCTCGAGCTCGGCAAGCTCGGCGCGCGCGAGTTCGCCATCGGCCGCGCGATCATCGATGCGATAAACGACGACGGCTACCTGATCGATTCGCTGGAAGAGATCCGCGCCGTCCTCGCAACGGAGCTTGACGTGACGGCGGCCGAGGTCGAGCGTGTGCTTGGCGTCGTGCAGGCCTTTGATCCCGCGGGCGTCGGTGCCCGCTCGGTTGGCGAATGCATCGAGCTGCAGCTCCGCCAGCTGGACGCCGACACGCCCGGCGTCGAGCACGCGATTGAGATCGCGCGCCAGCACCTCGACCTCGTCGCGACGCAGCAGCACGGCGTGCTGCGGCGCACACTCGGCCTCGACGAAGAGGCTCTCCTGAGGGCACTCGCGCTCCTGCGCGCCTGCCACCCCCGTCCGGGCTCCACCATCCAGCCGAGCCAGCCCGACTACGTGGTCCCGGACGTCTTCGTGCGGCGGGGCCCCCACGGCTGGGTCGTCGAGCTCAACTCGGGGGCGCTCCCTCGCGTGCGCCTCAACCAGAGCTACGCGGGCCTCGTGACCCGCGCCGCCGACCACGCCGTCATGCGCTCGCAGCTGCAGGAGGCGCGCTGGCTCCTGCGCAGCCTCGAGATCCGCAACGAGACCCTGATCAAGGTGGCGCGCTGCATCGTGCAGCGCCAGGCCGAGTTCTTCGAGCACGGCGACGAATCCATGGAACCCATGGTGCTCCGGGATGTCGCAGATGCTGTGGAGATGCACGAATCGACGATCTCGCGCGTGACGACCGGCAAGTACATGCACACGCCGCGCGGGGTGTTCGAGTTCCGCTATTTCTTCTCGAGCCACGTCGGGGCGACCGACGGCAGCGAGATGTCCTCGACCGCGATCCGCGCGAAGATCAGGAAGCTGATCGCCGGCGAGGACGCGACGAGCCCCCTGTCTGACAGTCGCATCGCGGAACTGCTCGCGGCCGACGGCGCCACCGTGGCGCGCCGGACGGTCGCCAAGTACCGCGAGGCGCTTTCGATCCCGCCGTCGAGCGAACGGCGCAAGATTCCGGTGCGGTGAATGGTCGATCGGCCCCAAGGAGAACGCGCATGCAGCTCACCCTGACAGGACATCACGTCGATATCACGCCGCCACTCAAGAGTTACGTCGAGAAGAAGCTGGATCGCATCGTGCGGCATTTCGACCAGGTGATCGACGTGCACTGCGTCCTGACGGTCGAGAAGCTCTCGCACAAGGCCGAGGCGACGCTGCACGTACGCGGCTCGAACATCCACGCCGACGCCGCGGAAGCGGACATGTATGCCGCCGTCGACGTGCTGACCGACAAGCTCGACCGGCTGGTCAAGAAGCACAAGGAAAAGCGCACCGACCACCACGCCGCGGAGGCGCCGCGCGGCCGGATCTGAGCCGCCCGCGCCGTCCTACAGGGCGGTGCGGGCCTTCCCGCTCGCGCGCCACCCGCGCTAGCCGTACCATCGGCGGCGGGGCCTTCTGGCCCCGTCGCGTGGATGCCGGGCAGAGCGATGCACCGAGTAATCGTCAGCGGCCTGTCGGGCTCGGGCAAGAGCGTCGCGCTCAACATGCTCGAGGATCTCGGCTGGTATTGCATCGACAATATCCCGGCCGGGCTCCTGAATGCGTTCATCTCGCACTCGGTGCGGCTCAAGAACCGGATCTACGAGCGCAGCGCCGTCGGCCTCGATGCCCGCAACGAACCCGAGGAGATCGCGAGCGTCCCGCACATCGTGCGCGAGCTCAGAAAGAGCGGCATCGGCTGCGAGATCATCTACCTGCACGCCGACGAGCAGATGCTGCTCAGGCGCTACGGCGAGACGCGCCGCCGCCATCCGCTCGCGCGCGAGGGTCTCGACCTCAAGGGTGCGATGGCCGAGGAGATGCGCCTCCTCGAGCCCATTACCTACTCGGCCGACCTCGTCATCGACACCTCGCACACGAGCGTGCACGAGCTTCGGGAGATGGTGCGGGCGCGCGTCGAGAAACGCCGCGCGGGGCGCCTCTCGATCATGTTCGAGTCATTCGGCTACAAATACGGCATTCCGGGCGGCGCCGACTTCGTGTTCGACGCGCGCACCCTCCCGAACCCCTACTGGGACCCGGCGCTACAGCCGCTAACCGGCCGGGACGCACCGGTGATCTCGTTCCTCGAGGCGCAGCCCGCGGTCCGGGACCTCATCGCCGACATCATCGCGTTCCTCGAGAGGCGCATTCCGCTCTACCAGCAGAACAACCGCGGCTACCTGACGGTTGCGATCGGCTGCACCGGCGGACAGCACCGGTCGGTTTACGTCGTCGAGCAGCTGACGGCGTACTTCAGCGCCCGTCATCCCGACGTCGTCGCCCGTCACGGCTCGCTGCGCAGCAGCGCCTGAATGTCCTCGCGCCGCGCCATGGCGTCGGCGTACCCGAGCGCAATGAGTTCGCGCGCGAAGCTGCCCTGGAAGAGCAGGTAGCTGAGGAGCGTCCGGCCGGTCGTGTCGGCCGCCCCCATCGTCCTGAGAAGCACGCGCAGCGAGCTCGGCATGTCCGCGGCATGCCGCTCGGCGATCGGGCCGAAGTCCTGACTCGGCGTGATCGACAGCGCCTCGACGCGCCGCAGGCCCGCCGCCTTCCCGCCGGCCGCCGTGATCAGCAGGTTGTCGCGCGCGAGGCGTTCGAGATCGGTCTGCACGCCGTCCATGAAGAGCGTGTCGAGCATGAAGCCGAAGATCTGCCCGAAGCTCGGCGCACGGCCGGGCCCCAAGTGGGTGTGCGGGATCACCTCTGGCGCCATGGCGCGCGCGACGCCCTGTCCGGGGGGCGCCCGCACGCCGATGACCAGCAGACGCTCGGCGCCGAGGTTGATGGCGGGCGATAGCGGCGCGAGCTGCCGCATGGCGCCGTCACCGTAGTACTCGCCGTCCAGGTACACCGGCGGGAACAGAAACGGCACCGCGGCGCTCGCCATCAGGTGGTCCAACTCGAGCTCGGCCGGCTCGCCGAGCCGCCAGCTGTGCCGCCAGGACTCGGTGCCGTGCGCGCACTCGT
>CAYNCY010000050.1:0-13309 GCA_964395195.1 uncultured Steroidobacteraceae bacterium | reverse complement strand
GAGCGCTTTTCGGTACGCGAGCCACTGTTCGGCGGCGCGCGCCTCGCGTTCCTCGAGCGTGGGCGGCGCGGCTTCAGTAGGTACGCGTCCGTCCCGTGGGGGCGGACTGTCCACAGTGGGTGCGATGCCTCGCTCCGCTTCGCGCGTAGTCTGTTGCGCGTAGTCCGTCATTAGCTTCTGCAGCGCAGCTTGCTCTCGCTGGGCGTTGGCCCGGACGTCGGTCGCGATCCCCGCGCGCTCGAGTGCCATCACGGCGGGACTCAGACGCCGCTGCGGCGCTTGCGCAATGCCTTGTTCCCAGTACGAGCGCGCGTCAATCGTGATCTCGAGACGCGCTTCGCGGAACTGCGCGTTGACCCGGTCTGCCCATTCGTGGCGCAACTGCCGTATTTCCTCCCTTGCGCTCGGCAAGCCGAGGAGTCGCCGATTGGTGTCGGAATACGCCAACGCCGCTTTTGGGCCAAGTCCGGTGTCGGTGACTTCGCGCGTCGTCGTCAGTATGTGGGCGTGATGGTTGCGGGGATCGTTACCTGGCGGTGGCTGGTGGACGGCCAAGTCGGCGACGACGTGGTAGCGATCGGCAAGGCTTTGGGCGAAGTCCCTCGCGAGCGCAAGGCGCGCAGTTCCCGATAGCTCGTGTGGCAGCGCGACGACGTATTCCTGCGCAACTCGGGAATCGACGCGCCGTTCGTGCGCTTCCGCCATATTCCAGACGTTGGCGCGATCGGCAGCCCATGCTCTCGTCAATGCGCGCGCATCGGACGGCACCAGAATCTCGGAGTGCTCGAGACCGCCGCGCTCGCGATAGTCGAACGTCTGGCGCAGATGGTTGTCACGCAATTTCTCCCGCGAAATGTAGGCCGCCCGTGCAACGGCATTCGATCCGTTCGAGCGGGAGACACTCTTGACGTTGAAATGCATGAGCGCCATCGGCACACCCCGGATTGACGCGCAGCGCAGCGGCGCCACGTGGCGTCGCGCAATGCGACAGAGGGATGGGCGGGATAATCGACGCGCCGCCGAACGACGGTGAGGCGTCAATGTGCGGCGATAGCGGTGAAAGGCGCGGAGGGTGTGCGCAAGCCCCTCTTCGGGCCGGGCAGGTCAGAGTGACTTGCGCAGTACGAGCATTCCGCGGCGGTCGGGACGGACCTTCGGCGCATCGAGACGCGCGCGCCCGCATTCCACGAAGCCGGCGTCGAGGTAGCGGGCGAGCGGCTTTTTGGCATCCGCCATGGTCTGCAGCCACACCCAGTCACGGTGGCATTCGCGCGCGATGGCGAGCGTACGCTCGAGGAGGCGTCGGCCGACGCCGAGCCCCGCGACCGAGACCGCGACGTACACGCGTTCGAGGTAGGCGGCATTCGGCGTCTCGGCCCGGTCGCACCGCAGGTGCAGCTTGGAGAAACCGACCGGGGCATTGTCCCGGTAGACGAGTTCGAAGCGGAGGTTCGGATCGGCGAGCTCCGAGGCGAGTCGGACCGGCTCGTAGAGCGCGGTGAGGTAGGCCGACATGCCCCCTTCCTCCCAGAGGTCCGCGTAGTACGGCGCATAGCAGTCGAAGGCAACGCGACGGAGCAGCGTCCCGTCCGCGGGCCTGCACTCCCGAAACTCGAGTTCCGGCTCCGTCATGCCTCTGCCTCGATAGCGTCCGGCCAGCCAGGCTCGACCGCGCTGGGAAGAATCCGCGCCCGCGGCGGAACCTTTTCGCATCGCATCAATCGAACCCTGTGCCGGTTTGCAATCCCCTCCCCCCGCGAACCGGCGCTCAGAGCGGGGCCACGACTGAAAGGTGGTGACCCCGCTTTTTCTTGGTTGTCATCCTGTATGGATATACAGGCTCTCCGACCACCCGGCCGGCGCACTGTTGGCCTAAGATGGCCCCCGCCCGCCCGACCGCTCAACGTGCCGCGTTCTTCGCCGCCGTACAAGCCAACAACCATGAGCGGCGGCGAATTGTGCCCCGATGGCGACTTGATATAACATCGGCTATGGTACATCCAAGTGGACTGGGGTTCGATTTGTCCGAGAGCGCCGCGGTTGCGGATCTTGAAGTCTCGCTCGAGGAGGATCTCTCGACCCCGGCAACAGGGCACCAGCGAGTCGGAATCGAGTCTCTGGGGCAGATGACCACGATTGCGCAGGGCATTCTGGCCCTCGCCAGGCGCCGGGCACTCGCGCCCAACCTCGAAAAGACGCCGCGCCGTTACACCTTGACCGAAGTGGCCGAGCTCGTGCCGATGGCACGCAAGACGCTCGAGTACGCAATCCAGACCAAGGAATTGCCGAAGGGCGACGCGAGCGGCCGCAAGCGGCTGTTCACACTGAAGGATGTCGAGGAATTCAGGCGGTACGCCGGCACGCTGCCGTGGCGCGGCCCCGGCACCCGGCAGGCGGTCGTGACGGTCGCCAACTTCAAGGGCGGCGTCGGCAAGACGAGCGCGGCGATTCATCTTGCGCAGTATTTTGCCCTCAAGGGTTACCGGACGCTTGCGCTCGATCTCGATCCGCAGGCGAGCCTGACGACGCTCTTCGGCCTCCTGCCCGACAGTGACATTCCGGACGAAGCGACCGCACTCCCGTTCTTCATGGGCGATACGCCCAGGCTCGCGGACATCATTCGGCCGACGCACTGGCACGGCCTCGACCTGATCCCGGCCAACCTCGCGCTCTCCGACGCCGAGTTCGCACTCGCCAAGCGCCAGGGCGGCGAAACGGGCTTCGTGTTCTACCGACCGCTCCTCGAAGGTCTCGAGGCGCTCGGCGATCGCTACGACATCGTCGTGATCGATACGCCGCCCGCGCAGGGCTTCATCACGATGAACGCGCTCTTCGCAGCGACGGGCCTCCTCGTGCCGCTGACGCCGGCAATGATGGACTTCGCCTCCGCTGCCTTGTTCCTCCGGATGCTGACCTCGAACCTCGAGGTCATCAATCAGTACGAGGGAAGCGAGAAGAGCTTTGATTTTGTTAGGATTTTGCTCTCGAAGTTCGAATCCAACAACAAGGTTCACCAGCAGATCGAGCGCTGGGTCCGGAAGGGCTTCCCTGGCGCGGTGGTCGCGAAGAACCTCGCGCTCTCGGCGGCACTGCGGACCGGCCCCGACATGCAGACGGCGTACGAGTCTTTCGTCGGCGACCGACGGACGCTCCGCCGGGCGATGGAGTTTCTCGACGACGTGAACGAGGAGATCGAGGCGCTGGTTCGCGATCACTGGCTCGTCGAAGGCCGCGGGGCAGGAGCCGCGCCATGACCGCGAAAGATCGCCGGTCGGTTGGTGACGACGTGCTCGAGGATCTGGATGCCGCGATCCGGGCGGGCACGATCGGCTCGGTCGCTCCAGTCGCTCGCACCTACTCGACGCCGACCAAGCTCGGCCACGCGATGATCGAAGGCGCGGGGCTGACCATCTCCCGACAGAAGGAGGCGCTCGAACGCCTGGAGGCCGAGCGCTCGGACGGGTTCGTGGTGCTCCGTCTTGATCCCGAGCGGATCCGCGCGAGCGAGTTCGCCAACCGTCACGAGCGCAGTCTCGACCCTCTCGACCCGGCCTTCATCGCTCTCAAGGACGATATCAAGCGACGCGGCCAGCTCGACCCTATTCGCGTCCGCCCGCTCCAGGGTTCGGCAGACTTCGACTACGAAATCGTTTACGGCCACCGCCGGCACGCCGTCGCCCTCGCCCTCAATGGCGAGATCGAAGGCGGTTTCCGGGTGCTCGCGCTCCTCGATGCGAGCGCGGCCGATGCCCGCGAGCACGTGCTGCGGATGCACAGCGAGAACTTCGCGCGCAGCGACCTCTCGCCCTACGAATATGGGCAGATGTATGCCTCCTGGCTCCGCGCCGGCTGCTTCGAGACGCAAAGCGACATCGCGGCCGCCGTCGGCCTCGACCAGAGCGTGATCTCGACGTACCTGCGGATCGCCACCCTCCCCGACCCCGTGCTCGCCGCCTTCAGGGACCCGCGCGGCATTGCGCTCCGGTGGGCGCGCGAGCTCGGCGCCGCGCTCAAGGCCGACGAAGCCAAGGTGCTCGCCGCGGCGGCCGAGATTGCGCTTGATCCCTCCCCGCGCGAACCGCAGAACGTCCTCCGCGACCTCGTCGCCGCGGCGACGCCCCGGCGCGAGGCCCGGGCGGCCAAGACCGAGACGGTCAAAGTCCGGGGCAAGACGCTCTACACCATGGGCCAGCGGGGCAACGGCCTCGTGCTCAAGTTCGGTAGCCTCGTCGACAAGTCCCTCGCCGCCGCCGCGGGCGATGAGCTCAAGGAACACCTGACGCGCTGGCTGACCAAGCGGGTGAAGCCGTGAGCACCGCCGGCAGTTATGTACGCGTGCATACCGGGCCGACCGAGGGGTCGGCGACTGGATATGTACGCGTGCATAACGGACCCGGGAGGTGGCCCGATCCGCCGCCCGGAAGGGCAACCGACACGTTCACCCGAAGGCCGGCTTGTCCGGCCTTCGTCGTTTCTGGAGACCTGAAAATCGTTGTTTCCGATCGCCGGTGCCGGTTGGCACTGAAAGGAGCGGTGATGACACCACCCAAATGAAAAAGGCCCCTTGCGGGGCCTTTCTCGTGTTTGGGGATTGAGCAGCGCAAACCGCCACTAACCCGTCAAACCTGGCAGTTCGAAGGTTAGGACCACCGCCTCGGTCGGTCAAGGCCAAAGCCCCTCGATTCCCCGTTTTTTTAGAAATCGTCTGTATGGGCGAGGGGAAAGTCATGTCGATTGAAACGGTGCGTGACCCACGAGTCACCCTGATGCGGGAAAAGTATTTCACGATGCGCCCGAAGCCGCTCGAGCGCTGGGTGTGGCAGCAGGGGATGCCAGCCTCGGCCGAGCGCGTCTACTGGTACCACTGGGACCTGGGAGCCCAGAACGGCACCTGGTGCAGCCAGGTCCCGCTTCGGGTCGTGGCGCGGGACTGCTGCCTCGATCCGGCGACCGTAACCCGCGCCTACCAGCTACTGAAGCGCCTCGCGCTCCTGAAGCGGCAGGACCCGGGCCGCGATCCGAGGAACCCCTTCAACCAGGCCACGAGCGTCACCGAAGTACGGGTGCCGCGCGAACTCGTTGTCGGCCTCTCGCGCGAGCCGAACCGCCGAGCTGCCGCATCGGTGGCTGTAAACAGCGATGCGGACGCGTCGCCGACGGCCGAAATCCGGACCCCGGTCGCGGCCGTGGCGACCCTCGGGCGCGACGAATCGCGCGCGGTTTTCAGCCGGCTTTCGGCCGGGGAACGCACGCGCTTCGCCCAATCGAGCGCGCACCGGCGCACCTCGCTCGAGTTCGACGCCGATACGCGTTTGAGCCCCACCGACCGGGCTCACGTGCTCGCGACCCTCGAGCTGCTCGCGTGCGCGCGGCCGACGGCCGCGACCACCCGGCCGGCGGCCCCCGGACCCCGGATGACGGCGTTCCGGCGGCTGAGTGCCCTTGACGTACTGAGGCTCCAGAAGGGGATCCGTACGCTCGCGAGCGCGCGCGGCGAGGCGCCGGCAGGCGAGCTCGTCGGCCAGATCGTGTATGCGGTCGAGGAGGGTGCGCTCGCCAAATTCGCGGTGCCACTCGCGCTCAACATTGCGCTCAAGAAGGTCCGCGAGGGCCTCTGGTCGGCCCCCAATCGCATGCCGCCGGACTGGGGTGTGCGCCGCGCGCTGCCCGAGGTATGCAGCGCTGCAGGAGGAATCTAGGAACAGACTCTCTCGGGAGATTTAGAACGAAGCCCAGAGACAGGCCGTTGGCCATTTTCGTTCGAGGAACGAGGAGCCGGCCGACCCGATCCGGGCAGCCCCCGACACCAAAGCGGCGGGGACTGCCCGGTGGGCAGCGGTCGGCTGTGTTTACTTGTTCGAGTCGCGCTGGGCGGTCTCCAGGGTCTCGGCCAGGACGAGGGCCGGGACGCCGATCAGGAAGACGCCGGTGATGAAGTTGATGATGCCCATGATGTTCTCCTTTGTTGCAGTGCGATATCGGGGCGGCGTCCGTGGATTCAATGGCGATCGGACCCGGAGACCCGTGGAACATGTCGTGGAACGCATTCATGCGCTATCTATTTGACTTAATTGAACTTGTTACTCGCGAGGAGGCCTGTTTCGGGCCATCGTGCAGGCGCCCTCGGTGATTTACGGAAAACTTTCCGTTAGCTGCGATAGGCTCCCACCGTGCGCCCCCCGATCCTGAGCGAACAATCCATCCGCGCGGCGATCCGCGAGCTGTCCGTGGCCGGTGAACGAGTCACCGGCGTCGCGGTCCGGGAGCTCCTGGCCGCGCGTTTTGGAGCGCGGGGTGGCGTCGCCCGGATCTATCGCCTGATCGAGGAGTCCCGCGGCGAGGATCGCACTGGGGCAGGGCGCCGCCCCGGGAGCGCCCGCTCGTCGGACTCGGACGAATCCCGCGAGGCCGCGATCGAGCGCGCCGATCTCGCCGAGCACCGTGAGCGAGCGCACCAGGAACGCTGGGCGCGGGAGACGGATGCGCTGCGCGCCCAGCTCGCGACGGCGGAGCAGGCGGCGCGCGAAGTCGAGATGGCGCGGCGGCGCGTCCAGGAACTCACCCGCGCGCTCGGGAGCGCGCAGTTGCGGATCGACCAGCTCGAGGAACGGCTGCAGCGCGAGGAGGGCTGAGGCTCTTGGGACGCGATCCGCAGGGCAGGGGAGAGCGCGCCTGAGTACCGCAAGCATCTGGGTCGACGCCGACGCCTGCCCGAACGTCGTCAAGGACATCCTCTTCCGCGCGGCCGAGCGCACCGGCGTGACCGTGACGCTGGTCGCGAACCAGTCGATCGCGACGCCCCGAGTGCCGAGCGTCCGGACGCTGCGCGTCGCGTCCGGCTTCGACGTCGCGGACAACGAGATCGTGAAGCGCGTGGTGCCAGGCGATCTCGTCGTCACCGCCGACATTCCGCTCGCCGCCGAAGTGATCGCGAAAGGCGCCGAGGCGCTCAACCCCCGCGGCGAGCGCTACACGGCGGACACGATCCGCGGGCTCCTGACGCTTCGTGATTTCATGGACACGATGCGTTCGAGCGGGCACGTCGGAGGCGGGCCGCCGCCCCTGACGCAGGCGGATCGAAGCGCGTTTGCGCGTCACCTCGACACCTGGCTCGCGCGGCGCACCGCGGTCTGACCGATCCCGGTGCGGATGCGCCCGGGAGCGTGGTCGGGTCTTGGCTCAGGCGTTACGATGGCGGCTCACCGTCCGTGCACGCCGCCGGATCATTCGAGGGCATGACGCTGCAGAACGAATCGACGACACCGTCAACGACTTGGATCGACCGCCTGCTGACGTGGGGACTCATCGTCGTGATCCCGCTGATCGGCGTCATCGGGTTCGGACTCCTGACAAACGTGAAGCATTCGCCACCTGGCACGCCGATGAAGGGCTCAGAACGCGTGGTCGCGGCTCCCGAGATCGCGGCGGGTCCCCCGACGGTCGTGCTCAGCCGTGCAAACGCTCAGCCGTGCACCGCGGAGAGCGCGGGAACCGCGAAGGACCGTTCGTGCGGGACGTCGGCAGCGACTGGTCGCGACGCCGCGACGATTCATTGAGGAGTCACACGGCAAGGGCTATCCTCCGCGCCGTGAACGCGGACCTGAACGGCGATGGGGCGGGCACGGTGCAGCCACCGGCGTTGGGAGCGAGCGTCCGCCCGCGAGCGGGCGGACGCACGGACGGCGCACAATCCCAGGCTCCGGCGGACAGCGTTCCCGGTGAGACGTCACGCGTTGCGCCAACACTGATTGCGGCGTACCGCGCGACGCACTACTGCGTCAATGGCGTTTCGCCACCCTTCCTGCTGAAGATCGACGAGGCCAACAGCGATCTCGCGGCGTGCCACCGCGAGTACGGCGTGGACTCCTCCGCGTTCCTGACTGCGTGGAATCCTGGCAGTCGCGCGACGTCGGACGAGGAAAACCAGTCCGCGCAGCAGGAATTGCGCGCCGCGCTCGAAGCACGGGGTTTCGCGGTACTGGAGGGTCTCGGCATCGATCCGGCCGGACAATGGGCGGGCGAGGAGAGCCTGCTCGTGCTCGGCATCGGGCGCGACGCTGCGGCCGAACTCGGCCGCGCATTCCGCCAGCACGGCATCGTCTGGTCCGGCCGCGACAGCGTGCCGCGACTCATCCTGCTCGAGTGAGCGTCCTCAACCGGAGTCGATCGTGACGGGTGCCTATGTCATCGCGCCGCCGGCGCTGCCATCGGTCGAGGTCGCGGGAGAGACCGCGCGCTTCGCAGTGCGACGAATTTTCTGCGTCGGCCAGAACTACGCCTCGCACGCACGCGAAATGGGCTCCGATCCGCAGAAGCAGCCGCCCTTCTTCTTCATGAAGCCTGCCAGCGCGCTCCTGCCGGACGGCGGTCAGTTGCCGTACCCGCCGCGCACGGCGAACCTGCACCACGAGGCGGAACTCGTCGTCGCCATCGGCAAAGCCGGTCGCGACATACCGGCCGCTGGTGCGCTCGCCCACGTCTATGGGTATGCCGTTGGTAACGACTTCACGCGTCGGGACCTGCAGGCGGCCGCCAAGGAAAAAGGGCGGCCCTGGGATGTGGCGAAGGGATTCGACCACTCGGCGGGAATCGGTGCGATCCACCCCGTGGCGAGACGCGGCCATGCCGAGCGCGGCGCCATCTGGCTCACCGTCAACGGGGCCGAGCGGCAGCGCGCCGACATTGCCGACATGACGTGGGACGTCGCCGGGGTGCTCGCCGAGCTCTCGACGCTGTTTCACCTCGAAGCCGGCGACCTCGTCTACACGGGCACCCCGGCCGGGGTCGGCGCGATCGTGCCGGGCGACGTCGTCATCGCCGGGATCGACGGGCTCGGAACGGTCACGACGACCGTGGTTCAAGCGCGCTAGAAATACGTCCGTATCGCGTCGATGATCGTGTACGCATCGTCGACGAGATAGACGAGCGGCCACTTGTCGAACGTCGTGCAGGGATGCGAGATGCCGAGCGCGACGAGATCGCCGACCGCGAGCGGCGAGTCCCAGGGCAACGTCAGATAGGCGTGCTGGTCGTTGAGGCGCGTGATGACGTGCGCGCCGTCGAGTGCGCGCGGCTTCGCATCGACGCCCGGCCTCAGCCACGCGATAGGCCGCGGCAGGTCGAGGTCGAACGACACGTCGCGCTTGCCCGCGGTCAGGTAGGCGCGCTCCGGCTCCGGCCGCGACTGCACGTGCGTCCAGACCTCGAGCGCCGGCCGGAAGCCCTCGCCGAGCGACTGCACGAGCAGGCTTCGTGCCGCGCGCGCACGCTGCGCGTTGGCATACGAAGTGTGGTCGTGAGTGAGGTAGCAGCCGCTCCTAAGCACGACCGTCGCATCAGCACCCCCGGCGCCCGAGCCGAGCCGGGCCGCGACGACGTCGAAATAGGCCGAACCGCCGGCGGTCAGCAGCCACGGCGAGGTCGTCGTTGCTGCGGGCGAGCGACGCGCGATGCCGGCGACCTCGAGCTGCAGGGCCAGCAGTTGTTCAATCGAGCGTTCACCGTCGGAGCTCGCGGCGAACACACCCTCAAATGCCTCGACACCGTGGATCTCGACCCAGGGGAAGCGGGACTCGATGGCGGCGATCACGGCGCCGGCTGCGGCAAGCGAGCGACTGCCGGTACGAGCGCCGGCCATGCCGACCTCGATCAGGAGCCGCAGCGGCCGGGCGAGGCCGCACTCGCGAGCCGCGTCGGCGAGCCGCTCGACGCCCGCGACCGAATCGACGACGAGGTAGAGCTCGAAGGACGGATCGCGCGCGAGCTCCGCCATCACGAAAGCGATCTCCTGGCGGCCGATCACCTGGTTCGCCATCAGCACGCGCTGCACGCCGAACTCGCGATAGACCTGCAGTTGGCTCACCGTTGCGCAAGTGATGCCGAACGCGCCGTCCTCGATCTGCGCCGCGAAGAGCTGGGGGCTCATCGTCGTCTTGCCGTGCGGACACAGCCGCGCGTCGGCGGCGGCGAGAAAGCGTCGCATCCAGCCGCGGTTGTGCTCGAGGCTCGACTGGCGGATCACGGCGACCGGGAAGGGCACGTCCTCGCGCAATATGTTCCAGCCGCGTGCGGCGATGTCGCCCACATGGACCGGCGCAGCTGTCCCGGGGAAGCCTTTGAAGGTCGCATCGAGAACAGAGGCGTCGATGGCGGGGATGCGGGGGAGGGCGCTCATGGGTAGTCGCCGGATTCGGGATGCGAGGATTGTAAGCGGAGCGCGCGCCCGCCACGTGCGCGGAAACACATTCCCGCGAGCAAAATGTTCCGGACCCGTCCAAAATGCGCTCTTCGCGCCCCGTGGCACGCGCCGAGCCGTTCCGACAACCATGAGCACCGCCGACGACCTCCTGACGCTCGTTCCCGACAAGAAGGTCTCGGCGCGCGCCTTCGGCATCGCGAACGACATGCAGGTGCCGGCGTTTTCCGTCCGGACGGAGTACGTCCCGGAGATCGACGAAGCCTACAAGTTCAATCCCGAGACCACGCTCGCGATCCTCGCGGGCTTTGCGTTCAACCGCCGCGTCATGGTCCAGGGCTACCACGGCACGGGCAAGTCGACACACGTCGAGCAGGTGGCCGCGCATCTCAACTGGCCGCTGATCCGCATCAACCTCGACGGCCACGTCAGCCGCATCGACCTCGTCGGCAAGGATGCGATCGTCGTCAAGGATGGCCACCAGATCACCGAGTTCCGGGAAGGTCTGCTGCCGTGGTCGGTGCAGCGCTCTATCGCCCTCATCTTCGATGAGTACGACGCGGGTCGCCCGGATGTGATGTTCGTGATCCAGCGCGTACTCGAGGCGCGCGGCAAGCTCACGCTCCTCGACCAGAACCGCGTGATCAGCCCGAACCCCTACTTCCGGCTGTTCGCGACCACCAACACGATTGGCCTCGGTGATGCGACGGGCCTCTACCACGGCACGCAGCAGATCAACCAGGGGCAGATGGATCGCTGGTCGATCGTGACCACCCTCAATTACCTCGAGCACGACGTCGAGGCGGCGATCGTGCTTGCCAAGGCGCGCTCATACGACTCGGCTGAGGGGAAGCGGACCATCCTCGCCATGGTCCGGGTCGCCGACATGACGCGAAACGCCTTCATGAACGGCGACATCTCGACGGTGATGAGCCCGCGAACGGTGATCACCTGGGCGGAGAACGCAGAGATCCTCGGCGATATCGGCTTCGCGTTCCGCGTGACCTTCCTCAACAAGTGCGACGAGCTCGAACGAGCGACGGTCGCCGAATTCTTCCAGCGGGCGTTCGGCAGCGACCTGCCCGAGGCCGCTGCCCGCATCAAGGTGGTGTGACGCCGGACGGCCGAGCCACCCGATGGCGAACACGCTCACTCCCGTCGAACGATTCAAGCGCGCGCTCGGCGAGTCGACGCGCGCGCTCGCGGGCGAACCCGACCTCGCGGTCGTGTTCGGCAAGCTCGGCCCCAAGATCGCGGACGGCAAGGTGCTGCTTCCCGAGCCGCCGGTGCCCTTGAGCGCGGAAGCGGCTGCGCGCCTTCGCGGCCACGCGGACCGGCTGGCCCTGCGTTTTGCCTATCACGATGCTGCCGCGCACGCCTTCAACCGGCCGACCGGGAGCCGCGCGCGGGAACTCTACGACCTCGCCGAGGACCTGCGTTGCCAGGCACTCGGCGCCCGCGTCCTTTCGGGCGTTACGCAGAATCTGAATGCGGTCGTGCTCGAGTCGCTCGAGCGCAAGGGGCTCAAATTCGCGCAGGGCAGCCGCCTGACGACGATGTTCGATGCGCTCGCGCTCCTGCTCCGCGAAGAGCTCACGGGCGAGCCGCCGCCCGATGCGGCGGCGCCCCTGATGACGCGCTGGCGCGACGAACTCGAGCGCCGTGCCGGCGCGACGCTGACTGAAATGGGCCGCGCGGCGAACGACCAGGTCGAGTTCGCGCGCCTGACGCACACGCTCGCCCGCGACGTCGACCTCGGCTACGAACTCGGCGAGGCCGGGAGCCGCGGAGTCGGCAAGCCACCGCCGCCGCTGCCCGCGCGCCGCCCGGCGCCGGAGCTGCCGAGCGCGCCACCCGGCGCACTCGCGATGAAAAGCGGCAAGGGCGAGATGGAGCAGGACGGGCCGACGCTTCCCGACGCGAACGTGCTGACCGGAGAGCGGGTTGCGACCGACGAGGCCGAGCGGAAGGCCGAGGTCGATGCCAAGGGCGATCGCCTGACGCGCATCCCGCAACCGCTTGAGCCCGGCCACCCGAGTCGCTACTACCGGGTGTTTACCCGCGCCCACGATGAAGAGTTGCCGGCGGAGCGCGCCTGCGATCGCGATGAGCTCACGCGCCTGCGCGCGGCGCTCGATCAGCAGTCAAAGCGACTGCAGCCCACTGTCGTGCGCCTCGCGAACCGGCTCGAGCGCCTGCTGCTTGCGCAGCAGAAGCGTCACTGGCAGTTCGACCTCGACGAGGGCGTACTGGACGCGGCGCGCCTGACGCGCGTGATCACCGACCCGCTCGCGTCGCTCGCCTTCAAGGAGGAGTCGGAGACCGAGTTCAAGGACACGGTGGTGACGCTCCTCCTCGACAACTCCGGGTCGATGCGTGGAAAGCCCATCATGGTCGCGGCGCTTTGCGCTGACGTGCTGTCCCGGACCCTCGAGCGCTGCGGCGTCAAGGTCGAGATCCTCGGCTTCACGACGCACGGCTGGAACGGCGGCCATTCGCGCGAGGACTGGCTCGCGGCAGGCTCACCGCCCGGTCCCGGCCGGCTGAGCGACGTGCGCCACCTCATCTACAAGGCGGCCGACTCGCCGTGGCGCCGGGCGCGCCACAACCTCGGGCTCATGCTCCGCGAGGACCTGCTCAAGGAGAACATCGACGGCGAGGCGCTGATGTGGGCGCACGACCGGCTGCTGGCACGCAACGAGCAGCGCCGCATCCTCGTCGTGATCTCGGACGGTGTGCCGCTCGATGAGGCGACTTTGTCGGCGAATCCGGGCAGCTACCTGGAGCAACACCTGCGAAACGTCGTCAAGTGGATCGAGACGCGCTCGCCCGTCGAGCTCCTGGCAATCGGTATTGGTCACGACGTCACGGATTTCTATTCGCGCGCGGTCGCTATCGAGACCGTCGAGCAGCTGGGCGGGGCGGTGATGACGCAGCTCGCGGACCTGTTCGCGCCACCGAGAACCGCGGGCCGGCGCCGCGCGCACTGATGAGCCGGTCGCTAGCGGGGGTTACTCGCCGATTCCACGACCTCGATCGCCGCGGCGAGATCCTCAAGCGCCGCGCCGACCGACTTGAACACGGTGATGTCATCGGGGGACTTCCGACCCGGCC
>CAYNCY010000049.1:0-13477 GCA_964395195.1 uncultured Steroidobacteraceae bacterium | reverse complement strand
GATCTGGGTGGCGGCTTTCGCGTCAGTCGCCTCTTGCCCTCGCTCGAGCGACAGTCCGTGGGACCGTTCGTGTTCTTCGACCACTTCGGTCCCGTAACCGTGGAGCCGACGTCCAAATTCGACGTCCGGCCGCACCCGCACATCGGCCTCGCCACGGTCACGTTCCTGTTCGAGGGCGCGATGATGCATCGCGACAGCCTCGGCAACGCGCAACGGATCGAGCCTGGCGCGATCAACTGGATGAACGCGGGCCGCGGCATCGTGCACTCGGAGCGGCGTCCGGAGGACCTCAGCGGTACGCGCTACGTGAACCACGGCCTGCAGCTCTGGGTGGCGCTGCCGCGCGAGGCCGAGGAGTCGGAGCCCTCCTTCGTGCACACGCCGGCGGATCGCCTGCCGCTCTTCGCCGAGAGCGGCGTCAGCGTTCGCGTCATGGTCGGCGAGGCCTTTGGCCGTCGCTCGCCCGTCGCGACGAAGTCCCCGACGCTCTATGTCGCGCTCGACCTGCCGGCGGGCGGCAGCCTCACGGTACCGCCGCTCGCGAGCCAGCTCGCCGCCTACGCCGTCGACGCCAACGTCACGATCGACGACCGGCCGCTCGCGCGCGGCGTGCTGGCGGTGCTGGATGCGGAGCGGCCGACGCGGCTGGGTGCACCGACCGCCGCGCACGTCGTGCTGATCGGCGGCGAGCCGCTCGACGGGCGGCGCCTGATGTGGTGGAACTTCGTGTCCTCGCGTAAAGAGAGGATCGTCGAGGCCGCCGATGACTGGGCGGCGATGCGCATGGGCCGCGTCGCGGGCGATGCGGAGTTCATTCCGCTGCCCGCCAAGCGACCCGAACTCTGACGGGTGCCCTTCAGACCAGCTTGAGCGCCGCGCTCGAAAGCGCCTGCATGCCGCCCGACACGTCGCAGACCGTGCCATTGACGAAGAAGCCGGGCGTCGCACGCAAGTGGCTCTTCTGCGCGCCCGCGATGTGCTCGCGCACGCGCTGGCGGTAGACCTCGTCATCGAGCGCCGCCGTGAAGCGCGGCATGTCGAGCCCGAGCCGCTCCGCGTAGGCCTCGAGCGAGGCGCGGCGCAGGCGCGCGCCGTCCGCGAGCAGGAGGTCGTGCATCTCCCAGAACTTCCCATCGGCGCCGGCCGCCTCGGCGGCTTCGGCCGCGAGCAACGCGTTCGGGTGCGCGGCTTCGATCGGGAAGTGACGGAACACGAGCCGGATCGATCCCGGATGGTGCAGGAGGAGCTGCTGCACGGCCGGCTCCGCCTGGCGACACATCGGGCACTCGAAGTCCCCGTACTCGACGATCGTCACGGCCGCGCGCTCGGCGCCACGAACGTGGTCGACGGTACTGACGGGAACGAAGAGATCGTGACCTGCGGCTTCCTTCATGACGGCCTTACGGGCGAATGCCCTGGTGGTGCTGCGGGCTCGCGGCCGTCGTCGGCTTCGCAAGCGAATAGTAGAGGGATTCCAGGAACGCGTTCGTGTTGACGAACTTGCCCGTGTACTTCTCGCTCCAGGGGCCCAGCAGGTTGTCCTTCTTCATCTGCTCGAGCGACTTGCCGGACTTCTTCGCCTTGGCCACCCGCGCGCTCGTCTCCTTGAGGAGCCGGATGTACTCGCGCAGGTCATCCGTACTCGCTATCTCCCCGTGTCCCGGAATGATCTTGGCGTCCGCCGGCAGCTCCGCGAGCGTCGCCTCGCAGGCGTGGATCATCCCCTGGACGCTTCCGCCGGTCTGAACG
This sequence comes from uncultured Steroidobacteraceae bacterium, assembly GCA_964395195.1. Lineage (GTDB taxonomy): Bacteria > Pseudomonadota > Gammaproteobacteria > Steroidobacterales > Steroidobacteraceae > CAIKZZ01. Next base: position 11,728 of record CAYNCY010000049.1, on the reverse strand, counting down.
TCAATGAACGGGAAGCCGTAGCGCACGAAGATGTCGCCCATGTGCACGACGTGAGCGTTCTGAAAGAACACGATCGAGTCGCCGCTCGTGTGGGCGCCCGCGAAATGCTCCGCGCGGATGTCCTCGCCGTTGGCGTGCACCGTCGCCTCGTGGTCGAAACTGATCAGCGGCAAGGCGCCCTTGTCGACGGGCTTGCGCGGAAACTTGAGCGAACCGCCGTTACCGGCCTCGCCGTCCGTCATGAGCGTCGCGCGCAGGTTGTCCTGGGCGATGATCGTGGCGCCCGCCTGGGCGAACGGCAGGCTGCCGCCGACGTGGTCGCCGTGGTAGTGCGTGAGGAAGACGAACCGCACGGGCTTTGCGGCGGCCGAGATGCCCTTGATCGCGTCGGCGATCTTGGTCGCGAGCGGCGCAAACTCGGTGTCGACCAGCACCGTGCCGTCATCGCCGATCGAGGCGGCGATGTTGCCGCCCGCGCCCTGCAGCAGGTAGACGCTGCCGGACACCGGCGTCACCTTGATCTCGACCTTGCCGTAGTCCTGCTCCTGCGCCACGGCGCCCGCTCCGAGGGCGAGGAGTACCGAGGCGAGGGCGAGGCGAATCAGGGACATGGCCGACTCCCGATGAGAGGAAGCGCCGGATGCTATCACGCACGGGTGGGCCCGCCTGTCAGTGCAGCACGCCATCGCCGCGATCGCGTATCCTCAAACCCCATCCGTCCCGCCGGTGTCCACCCGCATGATTCTGATCCGCGACCGGGGCCGCCGCGGCCATACCCAACTCGGCTGGCTCGACAGCTGGCACACCTTCTCCTTCGGTGAGTTCCGCGATCCGAACCACATGGGGTTCCGGAGCCTTCGGGTCATCAACGACGACCGGGTGATCCCTGGCGCCGGCTTCGGCAGGCACTCCCACCGCGACATGGAGATCCTCTCCTTCGTGCTCGAGGGCGCGCTCTCGCACGAGGACAGCCTCGGCACGGGCTCGGTGATCCGGCCGGGCGAGGTGCAGCGCATGACCGCGGGCAGCGGCATCTCGCACGCCGAGTTCAATCACAGCCGCACCGAGCCCGTGCACTTCCTGCAGGTCTGGATCATCCCGGAGGCGCAGGGCCTGCCGCCGAGCTACGAACAGAAATTGTTCACGCGCGAGCAGCGACTCAACGGCTTCCATCTGGTCGCCGATCGTAACGGCACCGACGGCGCCGTCACGGTGCACGCGGATGTCAGCGTGTACGCGGCGGACCTTGCGGCCGGCGCGAGCCTTACGCATGCGTTCGCGCCCGGCCGGTTCGGCTGGTTGCAGGTCGCGGGCGGTGTCGCCGCGCTCGAGGGCGATGAGCTTCGCGCGGGCGATGGCGCGGCGATCAGCGGCGAGTCCTCTATCTCGCTGACGAGTGCGACCGGGGCGGAACTCCTGTTGTTCGATCTCGCGTGACCGGCGCGCCACGCGATCCGGCCGCCGTGCTCGGCGAGTGGTACGCCGGGGAAGTCGGTGGCGAGGCACTTTTCTGGCACCTCGCGAGCTCGGCCGCGCCCGAGCACGCGCGCACGTGGCTGGCGCTCGCCGCAGTCGAGGCGCGCACTGGCGTACGCCTGCGTGAGGCGCTCGTCGCGGCAAACTTCGTCGTGCCGGACGTTGCGGAGTCGCTCGTCGAGGCGCGCGAGCGCGCGGGGGCGGTAGCCAACCGCTCCTGGCTCGCGCAGATGGAATGGCTCGAGGACGTCGCCAGCGATGCGCTCGCCGGGATGAGCGCGGATGCCGAGCGCCTGCCGGCACCGTTCGCCGCGCTCGGCGCGGTGGTGGTCGCGCACGAGCGCGCGCTCGTTGAGTTCGCGCTCCGGGAGCGCGCCGGTGAGACAGCGTCCTCGCTGGCGCCGATCGAGCGTTTTCTCGAAGCGACGGCGGCGGCGTGAACGTCGCACGGCGGCGAGCGCGCCGCGGGTGCCCGTGTCGAGTGGCGTCAGCCGGTTGCCTTCCCGCGTGGTCGCGGTAGGATCGGCCTCCATGGTCCCGCGACGTCCGCGCGCGTGGCCGCCCGCGGACCTGGAAGCACGGCCCATGTCGATTCGCACGCAGCTGAAGGCCAACGCGATCGCAATCCTGAGCCTCGTCGTGGCGCTCTCGAGCTTCAGCTACGCGACGTGGCGCAATGAGCGCAGCGAGCACAATCGCACCATTCGTCAGGCTTCATTCCAGCTCCTGACGGCACTCGGGGAGATCCAGCAGGTGGTCTACCACGCCCACTACGACCACGACGCCGTCCGTGGCAACCCGCGCACCGGCTGGGTCTACGTCGCGACGATCTCGGATTTCAGCGCCGCCATGCCGCCGCCCGTCGCCACGACTGCGGCCGAGCTCGCCACCACCTGGCGCGACCACTGGGACAAGCTCGGTGTCGATGACGCCGACGCCGATGCGATCTCGAACGCGATCGAGGCGTGTCGCACCGCGGTCGTCGGAACGCTGAAGCGCCTCAATTGAATCACCCGCAGCTGAGTCGCCGCGAGTTCGACGCGATGCTGCCCCGCGTGTTGGCGATGCTCCGGGAATCAGACCGGATCATCCTCGGCCACCTCAACCGGGTGCGGATCGGTCACAAGGCCGACGGCAGCGAGGTAACCGTTGCCGACCGCGGCGCCGAACGCCTGCTCAGGCGCCGACTCGCCGCCGAATGGCCCGGGGATGCGGTGCTCGGCGAGGAATACGGGGGCGTGCTCGCCGCCCGCGGGCGCTGCTGGCTCATCGATCCCATCGACGGCACGGCGTCCTACGTGCTCGGCCTGCCGATGTTCGGAACGCTCATATCGCTCTTGATCGACGGCGAGCCCGTGTTCGGCTGCATACACCTGTCGGCGCTTGGCGAGACGACGTATGCCGCACGCGGCCACGGCTGCTGGCTCCGTCGCGGCGAGGGTCGCGCGCGACGCGTGCATGTCGCGGCGCAGACGCGGCTCGGGCTCGCCCAGGTCGGACTCACGAGCGGGAAGGAAAGCGATCTCTCCCGGCACGGGGGACCGTGGCGCCTCGGCGCCCTCGCGCGCTCCGTCGGGCGCCTTCGTCTTGTTGGCGACTGCGTGCAGTACGCACTCCTCTGCCGGGGCGCCCTCGACGGCGCGGTCGACCCGCTCATGAAGCCGTGGGACATCGGTGCCCTCACCGTGTGCGTGCAGGAAGCCGGCGGTTCGGTGAGCGACCTTCGCGGCACGACTCGCGATCTCGTGCGCCAGACCTCGTTCGTCGCGGCAAGCTCCGCGGCACTCAGGCGTGCGATCTGCGCCGAGGTCAGCGGCGCGAAGCGCTGAGCGGGCGCCGCGGCGCCCGCCTCAGCCGATGATGTTGAGTTCGCGAAGCGGCCGCTCATCGAGCAGGCGCCCGATCCCCAAGTCGCTGAGATCGAGCGTGACGTAGCGCCCGGTCAGGAGTAGTTCGGCAATCGCGCGACCCACGACCGGCGCCTGCTGGAAGCCATGGCCCGAGAAGCCGTTCATGAGCACGAAATTGTCGAGCGAAGGGTGGAGTCCGAGGATGCCGTTCTGGTCGAACGTGTTGTACTCGTAGTAGCCCGCCCAGGCGCGCTCCACGCGCGCCGCCTCGAAGGCCGGAATTCGGGCCGCGAGCGCCGGCCACAGATCGCTCTCGAAGAGCTCGAGCTCGGGCTCGAGCGGAGCGAAATCACCGGACTCCTCGCCTGCGCGCGGCGCGGCCCCCGCAATGAAATGCGGCCCGTCCGGGCGCATCCAGAAGCCCGTCCGATCGATGAGAAGCGGACAGCTTGCCAGCGCGATGGGGCAGCTGATCACGAACACCGTGCGGCGCCTGGGATAAACGGGCAGGTCGATGCCGGCGAGCGCCGCGACGCGGCCGGCCCACGCGCCCGCCGCGTTCACGACCGAGCCGCACGTGAGCCGCGTGCCGTCCGCGAGAGTGAGCGTCGTCACCCGGTGATTGGCGACGTCGATGCCCGTGACCTCGCCGCGCACGTAGCGCGCACCCTGGTGGCGGGCCTTGCGCGCGAGCCCCGTGAGGAGCGCATAGCCGTCAAACCACCCCTCGCCCGAGAGACCGAGCGATCCCGCCGCGAGGTCATCGACGCTCAGCCACGGAAACCGCTGGCGGAGCTCCGGGCGGGTGAGGAGTACGACGTCGGCGCCGAGTTCGCGCTGCACCGCATGCGCGGCTTCGAGCGCCGCGAGGCCGCCTTGGCCCGCAAGATAGAGATAGCCGCCCTCGTTGAGCCGAAGGTCGGGGGACTCGCCCTCGACGGCGAGCCACTCGTGCGCGCCGCGCAGCAGTTCGATGCTGTGCTGGGAAATACGGACGTTCACCGCCGTCGAGAACTGCTGGCGGATGGAGGCGGCCGAGAGCGCCGAGGAGGCGCTCGCGTAGCTCGGGTCCCGCTCGATGACCGTGACCGACGCCGTGGGATCGAGGTGCGTCAGCCAGTAGGCCAGCGCCGATCCCATGACCCCACCGCCAATCACGACGACGTCCGTTCGCATCCTCCAGCGCTTCCCGAGTGTCCCTGCGGCGCGCGCATGGTAACCCGATCGGCGAGTGCCTCGCCGCGCGATCCGTCCAGAGGGTACGATCGGCGCTGGTCCCCGAACCCCGCGCCCGGTCGCGGCATGCCACCCGACGAACACGGAACCCGCGCGAATGATTCATCCGACGGCGATCATCGAGGACGGCGCCACGCTCGGCGCGGGTTGCATCGTGCACGCGCACGCGCACATCACGCGCCACTGCGTGCTCGGCGCGGGCGTCGTCGTCCATCCCTTTGCGGTCATCGGCGGTGATCCGCAGGACTTGGGCTTCGACCCGACGCGCGTCTCCGGGGTCGTCGTCGGCGATCGGACGGTGCTGCGCGAGTACGTGACGATCAACCGGGCGACCCGGGCCGGATCCTCGACGAGCGTCGGCGCGGATTGCTTCCTGATGGCCGCGAGCCACGTCGCGCACGACGGGCGCGTCGGCAACAACGTGATCCTTGCCAACTCGGTGCTGCTCGCCGGTCACGTCGAGGTGGGCGATCGCGCCTTCATCGGCGGCGGCGCGGCGATGCACCAGTTCTGCCGGATCGGCGCCGGCGCGATGATCGGCGGCCTCTCGCGCATCACGCGCGACGTGGCACCGTTCGTGATGGCGAGCGAGCGCGACGAGGTCGCGGGCCTGAACGTCGTGGGATTGAGGCGCCGGGGCCTGCCCGCCACGACGCTCGCCGAGATCAAGGCGGCCTACCGCACGGTGTTCGCGCCGACCGGGAACCTCCGCGAGCGCGCGCGCGAGGCGCTCGCGAGCGGGGCCTACCCGAGCGCGGAAGCGACGCTGTTCCTGCGCTTCTTCGAGGGCGGCAAGCGCGGCTTCGTGCGACCCGAACGCGCCGTGGCGAGCGCGGCGCCCGAGTCGGACGCCGCGCCCTGAACCGCCCGGCCGCCCAGTCGGTCGCCTAGTCCGCCGCGACGGCGCGCCGCTGGCGCAGGGCGATCACGGCAGCCGTGCGCTCGACGGGGGCCATGCGGTCGGCCTTGAGCGCGCGCGCGGAATCCGCCGCAGCGAGCTCGAGTTGCCCGGTCAGAAGCCTGAGCACCGCGCGGTTGTTGTAAGCGACCGCCGCCACGTCGTCGTACGGGCGACCCATGGCCGGCACGAGTCGCGAGCCCGACCGTTCGGTCTCGGCATCCGAGATTGCCGCATCGCACGGACGCCGGGCGGCGTCGAAGTCGTGCGCCTGGATCAGTGTCACGCACGTCGCGGTGGCAGCGGTCACCGGACTCGGTGTCTCAAAGGGCTGCAACTCCAGCCGGATCAGGGTGGCCTTGGGCGCCTCGACCGCGGCAGCGCCGGCGGCGGACATCGAGAGCGGCCAGCACACGAGTGAAATCGCGCGCAGCGCAATCAAGGTGGGGCGGTAGGTCATGGGGGCGACTCCTCAGGTGAACACGGACCCCACCCTAGAGCGCCTGCTGCACTGCGACAAACGAATCCGACGCCCGCCAACGGGTGAATGCGGCTCAGCTCAGCGTCGCAATTCGGAGATGGCCCAGCTGAAGAGCGCCCGGACTTCCGGACGCGACCGATCCTCCTTGCGACAGACCAGGTAGTACGCGTCCCCCGACTCGATCTCGGCATCCGAGATCCGCTGCAGCCGCCCGCCCCGCAGGCGCCGTTCGCAGACGAACGTCGGCACTAGCGCGATCCCGAGCCCGCGCTCCGCCGCGGTGACCGCCGCCGGCAGGACGTCTACCTCGATCAGCCCGCGCCCGGTCCCGTTCGGCAGTCCCGTGGCCGCGAACCAGCGCTTCCAGAGATCGGCGCGCGGCGCGTAGACGATCCGGCGCTGGCGCTCGAACACGCGCCGTCCCTGCTCCTTCGCGACCGTCGCCAACGCCCGCGCGGTCGCGGCGACAAAGCGTGGCGCGAACAGCCGCGTCGCCTGCATGCCCTCCGGCACGCCGGCGCTGATGATCACCGAGACATCCGCGGGCGCGTGGTGCTCCGTTGGTCGCGCCCCGGCCAGGTTGATCTCGAGGTCGACGCGGGGCTGAAGTCCATAGAAGCTCGCGAGGCTCGGGATCAGGAGCTCGCTCGCAAAGAAGGGCGGCGCCGACACGCGCAGCGTCCGGCGCGTCGCGCGAGCGCTCGCGCGATCGACTGCCGCATCGAGCGACAGGAGGAGCGGCTCGACGTCCTCGAGAAGTGCCCGCCCCGCTTCCGTGAGTTCGATCGCCCGCGTCTTGCGCACGAACACCCTGAGCCCCAGGTGCTTCTCGAGGTCGCGGATCCGATGGCTGACCGCGGAAGGCGTCAGGTAGAGCGAGTCGGCCGCCGCCTTGAAGCTTTTTTGGCGCGCGGCGACGCTGAAGGCGCGAAGGCCATCGAGCAGCGCCTGCCGGGAGACACGCATGGGACGTCGACAGTTGGCGGTGGACGGTCGGATCTAGCAAGGATCGTACCGTCGAGCCGCCACGTGAAATCAACGACCTGGCGAGCTGGCGCGGGCGTTGGGCCGCCCCACTGCACGGAACTGGGGCAGCGCGCGGCGGCGCTGCCACCAACTGGTGCGCGCTACCAGCCCGCCGCCGCACCGTCGCGGCGGTGATCGGACCCGGCCCGGTACACGCCGACCGTCGAGGTGGCGGACGGGCGGAACCGCGCGCCGGGGGGATCGGCCGTCAACACGATTGCCTGGTAGCCACCCATCGCCTCGCCCGAGGCAGGTTCGACACGGTGGCCAAGGCGCGCGAGGTCCGCCCCGAGCAGCCGGTAGAGCGGCGTCTCGAGCTCGAGCGTGTTCGTGCGCTGGTAGTGCTGGAACCGCGCCGCGTCGCTCGCCGCCTGCACGTTGGCACCCAGGTCGATGAGGTTGACGAGGACCTGCACGTGACCCTGCGCCTGCATCGACCCACCCATGAGCCCGAAGGCCATCAGCGGTGCGCCGTCCTTCATCACGAAGCCCGGAATGATCGTGTGGAACGGGCGCTTGCGCGGCGCGATCAGGTTCGGGCTCGAGGGATCGAGCGAGAAGAGCGCGCCGCGGTCCTGCAGCACGAACCCGTAGCCCGGCACCGTGACGCCCGAGCCCATGTGGTCGTAGACGCTGTAGATCAGCGAGACCATGTTGCCGAAGCGATCCGCCGCGGCGATGTAGATCGTGCCACCCCCGGCGTCGGGTCCGCGCGCGGCGGGGGCGGCATGCGCGAGGTCGATGCGCGGGCAGAGCGACTCGGCATACGCCTTCGACAGCAGCCGGTCGGTCGGTGCCTTCGCGAAGCGCGGGTCGGCGTTGAAGCGCTCGAGGTCGGCGAAGGCGAGCTTCTTGGTCTCGACGAGGTAGTGCCAGTAGAGCGGCGAGGTGGGCCCGAGCGCGGCCAGGCCGTTGCTTCCCGAGGGCACGCACGTCGCGAGCAGGTTCAGCTGCTCGAGCACCGCGAAGCCCTGCCCGTTCGGCGGCAGTTCGTAGACGTCGAAACCGTGATAGCGCGTGGAGAGCGGCTCGACCCATTCGGAGTGGTAGTCGGCAAGGTCCGCGCGCGTGAGCGTTCCGCCGAGCGCGGTCGACTTCGCGACGATCGCGCGCGCGATGTCGCCGCGGTAGAAGGCCTTCGGACCTTGCGTCGCGATGAGCTTGAGCGCATGCGCGAGAGCGGGATTGCGGAAGGTGGCGCCGGCGGCCGGCAGCGTGCCGCCCGGGTAGTAGGTCGCGCGCGTGTCGGGATCGTCCTTGATCGAGGTGTTGTAGGTGAATGCCTCCGCCATGTCGGCGGCAATGCGCTCCGACCACGGGAAGCCTTCCTCGGCGAGTGCGATCGCGGGCTTTAGGAGTTCGCCGAGCGGGCGGCTGCCGCCGCGCCTGAGAAGTTGCGCCCAGCCATCGACCGCACCCGGCACGTCGACGGTGAAGATGCCGAAACCCGGCATGCCGGTCCGCGCATCGAAGCCCGCCGCCTGGAGCCGCGCCGGCGTCGCACCCGTGCCGGCCCAGCCGCTCGCGTTGAGTCCGATGAGCTTCTTCTCGCGCGCGAGATAGACGATGGCGAAGAGATCGCCGCCGATCCCCGTGCTCTGCGGCTCGACGACGTTGAGCACCGCGGCCGCGGCGACCGCGGCGTCGATCGCGTTGCCGCCGCGCTTCAGCACATCGAGCCCTGCCTGCGAGGCGAGCGGCTGGCTCGTGCTCACGATGCCGTGGCGGGCCATCACCTCCGAGCGCGTCTGTTCGGACCAGCCCGTCGCCCGATCGCCGCGCACCGCGCGGCAGGCCGGTGCCTGGGTGGCCGGCGGCCCGAGGCACGCCGAGAGCGCGAGCGACCCGTCGGCGCGCGCCGGGGCAGCCACGAGGGTGAGCGCCGCCAGCAGCGCCGACAACGGGAAGCGGACGTGAGCGGTGAGCATGCGGGACTCCGATCGCCGGCCGGCGGCGGCCTCTAGCTTGTGCGGGTGTTGCCGTGCAGGTTGACGCTCGAGGTCTCGGCGAGGCATGCAACCGACACGAGCGAGACGAGACTCGCGAGCGCGAGATAAACGGCAATGCCGAGCGTCGAATGGAATTTCGCGTAGACGCTGGTCGCGATCAGCGGCGCGAAGCCGCCGCCGAAGATGGCGCCGAGCTGATAGCCGAGCGATGCGCCCGAGTAGCGCACCCGGGTGCTGAAGAGCTCGCCAAAGAGCGCGGCCTGCGGACCGTACATCATCCCGGTGAGGCCGAGCGCTCCGCCCACGGCGATCGACATGCCAAGCAGCGTGCGCGTCGCAAGGAGCGGAAAGATCGCGAACGCAAAGAGCGCCGAGAGTGCCGCTCCCGCCATGTAGATGCGGCGCCGACCGAACCGGTCGGACAGCGCCCCGAACAGCAGGAGCGCGGGTGACATGATGCCGCTGCCGATCAGGACGGCGGTCAGGATGAGCGTGCGCGAGACGCCAAGACCATCCGCGCTCGTCGCATACGACACGCTCCAGGCGATCAGGATGTAGAAGATCACGTTGGTCGCGATGAACGAGCCCGCCGCCAGCAGGATGATCCGCGGTTGCTCGCGCAGCACTTCGAGGATCGGCGAGCGGGTGGGTTTCGCGGCTGCTGGCCGGTCGCGCTCGAGAGCCCGGTAGGCGACGGTGTCCTCGATCCTGAAGTGCACGTAGAGGCCGAGCCCGACGAGCAGGATGCTGAGGAAGAACGGCAGCCGCCACGCCCAGGTGAGGAACTCCTGGTCCGTCGTCAGCGCACTCACCGCGAGAAACGCGAGGTTGGCGAGCACGACGCCCGTCGGGGCACCCGCCTGCGCGAAGCTGCCGTAGAAGCCGCGCCGGTGCGCGGGCGCGTTCTCGACCACCATCAGCATCGCCCCGCCCCACTGGCCGCCGATCGCGAGCCCTTGCGCGAAGCGCAGTACCACGAGGAGCGCGGGCGCCAGCGGCCCGATCACGGCGTAGGACGGCAGGCAGGCGATCAGAGTCGTCGCGAGTCCCATCAGAACGAGCGCTGCTGCGAGCGTGGTCTTCCGCCCGAGCCGGTCACCGAAATGGCCGAACACGAGCGCGCCGACCGGGCGCGCCAGGAACCCGACCGCGAAGGTGCTGTAGGAGGCGAGGAGCGCGATCGCGGGCGGCAGCGACTTCGGGAAGTAGAGGGCCGGGAAAACGAGCGCGGCGCCGATGCCGTACAGGAAGAAGTCGTACCACTCGATGCTCGTCCCGGCGAGGCCCATCAGCGCGAGCCGGGCGATCGAGTGCCGGGGCAGCGGCACTGCCGGGGTGTCTGTCATGCGCCTGTCTCCCCCTGTCGGATGCGCGGGCCAGGCCCGGCGGGCGCTGCACACCCGCCCCGTGGCGCGAGGCCCATCGTTCTTGTGCCGGGCAGGATGCGCCGGCCCGACGGGCCGCGCAATCGCCGCGACACTCCGCTCACGCCGAATACGACTCCGAGGTCGTCGCGCCGCCGTGGCCGGTCCAGTCGGTGTGGAAAAACCGCCCGCGTGGCTGGTCGGTGCGCTCGTAGGTGTGCGCACCAAAATAGTCACGCTGCGCCTGCAGGAGGTTTGCCGGCAATCGCGCCGACCGGTACCCGTCGAAGTACGCGAGCGCGGCACCGAGGCACGGCACCGGGATGCCGCGCGTGACCGCGGCGGCGACGGTGCGCCGCCAGCCGGCCTGGCGCGACGCGACCGCCTCGCGGAAGAACTCATCGAGCAGCAGGTTGACGAGCTGGGGGTCGCGATCGAAAGCGCGCTTGATGTCGCCGAGGAACGCCGAGCGGATGATGCAGCCGCCGCGCCAGACGAGCGCGACGCCGCCGTAGTTGAGGTTCCAGCCGTGGCTCGCGGCGGCCGCGCGCATCAGCTGGTAGCCCTGGGCGTAGCTCACGATCTTCGCGGCGTAGAGCGCGGCGCGCAGGTCCGCGAGAAACGCAGTGCGATCGAGCACGGGTTCCTCGACGACCGGCCGGATGAGCTTCGCGGCGGCCACGCGCTCCTCGTGCGCGGACGACAGGAAGCGCGCGAACACCGCCTCGCCAATGAGGCTCAAGGGTTTGCTCTCATCGAGCGCCGCGTTCACCGTCCACTTGCCGGTGCCCTTCTGCCCCGCCGCATCGAGGATGCTATCGAGCGTCGCCTCGCCCTTGGCATCGCGAAAGCCGAGGATGTCGCGCGTGATCTCGATGAGATAGCTGTCGAGCTCGCCCAGGTTCCACTCCGCGAATACCGCGTGCATCTCCTCGTTGCGAAGGCCCGCACCGCGCTTCATGAGGTCGTAGACTTCGCCGATCAGCTGCATGTCGCCGTATTCGATACCGTTGTGGACCATCTTCACGTAGTGGCCGGCGCCGCCCTCGCCGATCCACTCGCAGCAGGGCTCGCCTTCGGGCGTGCGCGCACAGATCGCCTGGAAGAGCGGCTTGAGCCGCGGCCACGCCGCGGCGCTGCCGCCCGGCATCAGTGAGGGACCGGTGAGTGCGCCTTCCTCGCCACCCGAGACGCCGGAGCCGACATACAGGAGTCCCGCCGCCTCGACGCGGGCGAGTCGCCGGATCGTGTCGGTGTAGAGGCTGTTGCCGCCGTCGATCAGGATGTCGCCGCGCTCGAGCAACGGCACGAGTTGCTCAATGAGCTCATCGACCGCCGCGCCCGCCTTGACGAGCATCACGATGCGCCGCGGCCGCTCGACGTCGGCGACGAGGGCCGCGAGGCTCTTCGCGCCGACGAAGCGCTTGCCCCGCCCACGGCCGGCGAGG
>CAYNCY010000048.1:0-13531 GCA_964395195.1 uncultured Steroidobacteraceae bacterium | reverse complement strand
CACGAAGATGTCGTTGAGGTTGCGGTCCTTGGAGGCCTCGACCTCGAGCGTGTGCGCATCGACCAGCGTCACGCCGAAGCCCGGCAGCACCGGGGCGGTCGCGACCGCGTCGCGCAGGTTGAGCACGAAGGTCTCCGACTGGAGCTTGCGCAGCACGTTGCTGATCTTGTCGTTCTCGATTATCCGGCCCTTGTCGATGATCGCGACGTTGCGGCAGAGGTGCTCGGCCTCCTCCAGGTAGTGCGTCGTCAGGATGATCGTGACGCCGCGCTCGTTCGTCTCGCGCAGGAACTCCCACATCGAGCGGCGGATCTCGATGTCGACGCCGGCGGTCGGCTCATCGAGGATCAGGAGCCTCGGCTCGTGCACGAGCGAGCGCGCGATCATGAGGCGGCGCTTCATGCCGCCCGACAGTGTGCGCGCGGTCGAGCGGCGACGGTCCCAGAGCTGCAGCTGCTTCAGGTAGCGCTCGGTCCGCTCGCGCGCGAGCGGCCGCGGGATGCCGTAGAAGCCGGCCTGGTTCAGGAGGATCGTCTCCACCGACTCGAACTGGTTGAAATTGATCTCCTGCGGGACGACGCCGATGCAGGACTTCGCGATGGCGATCTCGCGGTCGATGTCGTGGCCAAAGACGCTGACCGTGCCGCTCGTCTTGTTCACGAGCGAGGTGATGATGCCGATCGTGGTGGTCTTGCCGGCGCCATTGGGTCCGAGGAGCGCAAAGAAGTCGCCCTGCTCGACATCTAGGTTGATGCCCTTCAGGGCCGCAACGCCATTCCGATAGGTCTTCGTCAGATTGGAGATCGACAGTGCTTGCATGCGGGGGGATGGGGGCGCGGTGGGCTACCGGCCATCGGCAGCGAGCGCGCAGCGTAAGACCCCCAGCGGCGCGCGGCAACTTCGTCGCTTAGGCCGGCGCAACCGGGGCTCCGGCGAGCGACGGCGCAGGCCACACCTCATCCGCCGCGATCAGCTGGAGCCCCAGGAGACGTACCGCCTCGACGTTCGCTCCTGCCGGATCCGGCGCGCTCTCGAGGAGGCGGGTCCAGAACGTCGGGTGGCGCGGCCAGCGCGCGGCGAGGTGGGGCGTCGCGAGGCGCGCCGCGTCCTCGAGCGCCGAGACCGGCAGACCCTTCCAGACGCGCTGCGCGCGTGCGCCCATGCCGAACGCGAGCGCGGCGGCGAGCTCATTGCTGTGCACGAGGTGCCAGGCAAGGAACACCGCGGCGCGCGCGAACGCGGCCGGCGGTCCCGCATCGACCCCCGCCGGCGCCGCGCCTGCGAGAGCACGCTCCCGCCAGAAGCGCGTATCCGCGAACCGAAGGTCAAAGAGCGTGTACGGGCAGTCCGCCGCGATCACTCGCGCCGCCGGCTCGAGCGCGCGAGCGCGCTCGCCGACCGTTGCCGGAAGCCCGAAATGCTCCGTGCCCTCCACGGCTGTCTGCGCGAGTAGCGTGAGGAAGGCGAGGTTCGCCTCGCGGATCGAGTGCAGCGCCGACGCATCCACGACCGCGCGCGCGAGATAGGCGCCGTCCGGCGCGTCCTGAACACTTAAAGACGACTCGGCCACGATCTTTCTCCCCGTTACTTCGACTTATTCTGGTGGCAATCGCTGGGGGTGGAGAGTACAGTTTTTGGCGTATTAATACCAAAACGCCAATCAAATGAAACTAATTAATAACGGGAGATCAATGCGATGCGAATAACTGACGATCGGTACACCCGCGATCGGCAACGCTTTGATCTTGCGATGCGGATGATCCACCACGAGGCCCGGACCTGCACGATCCGGACGTGGACCGGGCTCAGCGACGATCGCATCAGGAAGCTCTACCGCAGCTACGTCGCGAGCCACGGATCGGCGATCAAGCGCCACCGCGGCAAGTCACCGATGCAGACGGCGTTCTTCCTCAGGAACGCCGAGACCCGCCGCCAGTCATCCGCGCTCGCTGGGCTCTTCGCGATCCTCGGCCTCCTGCACGATGCGGCGGCGGAGCTCGAGCCGAACGGGACGCTCGCGGCACTGCGCCGCGGTGAACTTTTCTGCCGGACCTACGAGACGTACGCGGAGTTCTACCGCTCCCAGCGCATTTCCTTCGAGCACGCCTCGCGACTCCTGAGTCTCCTCAAGCGTCGCGCGGAACTGCGTGCCGGCCGCTGCCCGGCCTGCGAGGCGTTCATGGTGGTGGATGCGCTTCGCACCACCCACGCGCTCTGCACGTGGTGCGAGAGTGACGCGCGTGGCGCGGCGCCGGGCGGCCCGATCCGCGTCGTACCGCCCGCCCGCCGCGCCGGGTAGACGGGCACCCGGAGGGGGCTGGCGGGTAGAATGGGGGCGCGCGGCGACCCGCGCCCCCATGCCAGCGCACTCAGCCTCCAACGTATTCTCCGGACCCTATGTCGACCGCGCGAGCGCGCTGCGGAAGGACGCGGCGTGGGTTGAGTCCGCGCTCGCCTCTGCCGAGGCGCGCTTCGTACCCGTCTGGCGAACGCAGAACCTGATCCGCCGACAGCCCGCGCCCGGCGCGCTCCTCCTGCCGCGCGCAGCCTGCCCGCCGTTCGAGCCGGGCACCGTGATTCTGCTGGGGCGCCTGGACGGCACGCCCGTGTTCGCGCTCGAACTCGACGCGAGCGAACCGGCGCTCGCCGTGGGGGGCGGCGAGTTCGTGGACCTGCGCCTCGCGGGCGGCTTGCTGCCCGCCGATGACGCCGGCCTTCTCGCCTACGCGCGCGCGCTCATGTATTGGCGTGCGCGGCACCGGTTCTGCGGCCACTGCGGAGCGGCGACCGTCGCAACCGACGCCGGCCACGTGATGAGCTGCACGCGACCGGGGTGCGAAACGCAGTTCTTCCCGCGCATCGATCCCGCCATCATCGTCCTCGTCACCGACGGCACGCGCGCGCTCCTCGGTCGCCAGGCGGCCTGGCCCGCCGGCCGCTACTCGACGATCGCCGGCTTCGTCGAGCCGGGCGAGAGCTTCGAGGACGCCGTCGTCCGTGAAGTGCGCGAGGAAACGAACATCGAGGTGGGCGAGCTCGAGTACCACTCGTCCCAGCCGTGGCCCTTCCCCTCCTCCGTGATGGTCGGGTTCATCGCGCGCGCGACGACGACCGCGATTGACTGCCCGGACGGCGAGCTTGAGGACGCGCGCTGGTTCAGTCCCGCCGAGATGGCCTCTGGCACGCCGGGTCTGCCGCCGCCGCTGTCGATCTCACACCGTCTCATTGCTGACTGGTACGAGCGGCAGACCGGCCGGGCGCTGCGCGACGAGCCCGGGGCCAAGCACTGGTCAGTGCCTCGCTAGCGCCCGTGTCGCCCGGACTCTACGTCGGCCTCCTCGCGACGGCGGCCTTCGCCGGCGCGATCGACGCGATGGTGGGCGGCGGCGGCCTGATCCAGGTGCCGGCGCTCTTCGCGGCGCTGCCGGCAGCGAGCCCCGCGAGCGTCCTCGCGACCAGCAAGCTCGCGGGACTCACCGGTACGGTGAGCGCGGCATTTCGCTACCTGCGCGCGGTCAGCGTTCCGTGGCGGAGCGTGGGACCTGCGATCGGTGCCGCGTTCCTCGCGGCTCTCCTCGGCGCCGCGAGCGTGACGCACGTGTCGCCGGCGCTCTTCCGGCCACTCGTGCCCGTGATGCTCGGCATCGTGCTCATCTACACGCTCCTGCGGAAGGACTTGGGCGCAACGCACGCACCGCACGCGCTCGACAACCGGCGGCTCGCCGTCGGCACGCTGCTCGCGGCGCTCATTGGCTTCTACGACGGCTTCTTCGGCCCGGGCGCGGGCAGCTTCCTGATGCTGCTCTTCATCCGCTGCTACGGCTTCGACTTCGTGCACGCCGCCGCCGCGGCACGCCTCGTCAACGTCGCGACCAACGCGACCGCGCTCACGTGGTTCGCTCTGCACGGCAGCGTGCTCTGGACGCTCGGCCTCCCGATGGCGGTCGCCAACGTCGCCGGCGCGCAGCTCGGGACGCGCCTCGCACTCCGCGGCGGCGCCCGGGTCGTGCGACTCGTGTTCGCGGCCGTCGTGGCGGCGCTCATCGCCAAGACCGGCTGGGACTCGCTCCACGCCGGCGCGGGGTAGGGAGCCGTGTGCCTGGTCGTGTTCGGATGGCGATATGCGCCCGGCCGCCGCCTCGCGCTCGTCGGCAATCGCGACGAGTTCCATGCGCGCCCGACGGCGCCGATGGGCTGGTGGGGCGAGCCGCCGCTCCTCGCCGGGCGCGACCTGAGTGCGGGCGGCACGTGGCTCGGGGTCGATGCGCGCGCACGGTTCGGCGTGATCACGAACTTCCGCGGGGGCCGCGTCCCGCCGCACGCCCCTTCCCGCGGCACGCTGATCCCCCGCTACCTGGCAGGCGATCTCGCGCCGCTTCGCTTCCTCGAGGCGCTCGCCCGCGAAGGCTCCGCGTACGCAGGCTTCAGCCTGTTGCTCGGCGATGCCGAGTCTCTCGGCTACTACTGCAACCAGGACGCGACCTCGCCGCGGCTCCTCGGTCCCGGCGTGTACGGCCTCAGCAACGCGACGCTCGATGCGCCGTGGCCAAAGCTCATTGCGGCCCGCGAGGCACTGCGCGCGCGGCTCGACGGCGACATCCGGGAGCCTGAGGAGCTCGGCGGACTCCTCGCGAGCCGCGCGCTCGCCGCGGACGCTGCGCTGCCGGATACCGGCGTCGGACTCGAGCTCGAGCGGCGCCTGTCGGCGGCGTTCATCGACGGCGCCGACTACGGCACGCGCTCAACGACCGCGCTCGTGCTCGATGCCGCTGGCCGGGGTGGCATCGTCGAGGACAGCTTCGGCGCCAACGGCCGCCCGGCCGCGTCGCGGCGTTTTGAGCTCGGCCCGCCCGACGCCTGAGACACCCCTTCCGAGAACCGTGCCAGGGTCGGTTTGACACGCTTTGCATATTTATGCATGATATTCGCACCTTTATGCATATCGATCACCACAACGGCTCGGCCGCCGCACGCATCGGTCTCGACCGGCGCGACGCGCTCAAGCGGATCATCCGCACGGGCGAGATTGGCCGGCAGGCCGAGCTCGTCCGGCTCTTGAAGCGCGAGGGCTACCCGGTCACGCAGTCGAGCGTGAGCCGCGACCTCCGCGACCTCGGGGTTGCGAAGGTCGGCGATCGCTACGTCCTCGCCGAGGACGCCGGCGCCGCCCCGGTCGCGGCCTGGTCGGTGGTTGCGGCGTTCGTGACGGCCGTGACACCCGCGGGCCCGAACCTCACCGTCGTGCGCACCAGCGTCGGCGCCGCGCAGAGCGTCGCGCTCGCGATCGATCGCGCGCGCTGGCCCGAGGTGGTCGGCACGCTCTCCGGTGACGACACGATATTCATCGCGACCGCGACCGCGCGTGCCCAGCACGACGTGCTCGAGCGCTTCCGTTCCCTCGAAAGCCGCTGAAGGCACCCCATGACGACGACCACCGCGGGCGGCAAGCCCATCCTGCTGGCATTCTCGGGCGGCCTCGACACGTCCTTCTGCGTGCCTTGGCTCAAGGAGACGTACGGCCGCCCCGTCATCACCGTGACGGTCGACACCGGCGGCATTGACGCCGCGGCGGCCGCGACGCTCGCGACCCGCGCCCGTCAACTCGGTGCCGAGACCCATCACCTCATCCCCGCGAAGGCCGATTACTTCGAGCGCGTGCTCAAGTACCTGCTGATGGCGAACGCGCGCCGTGGCCAGATGTACCCGTTCTGCGTCGGCGCCGAGCGCGTGCTGCAGGCCCAGACGATCGCCGAGATGGCGAAGCGGCTCGGTACGCCCTCGGTCGCGCACGGTTGCACGGCGGCGGGCAATGACCAGGTGCGCTTCGAGGTGGCGCTGCGGACCCTCGCACCCGGGCTCGAGATCCTCGCCCCGGTGCGCGACCGTGCCTTCAAGCGGCCCGAGCAGCTCAAGTTCCTCGAGGAGCGCCGCCTGCCGGTGCCACCCTATGGCGCAGCCTACTCCGTGAATCGGGGCCTCTGGGGCGTGACGATCGGCGGCAAGGAGACATTGACCTCATCCGGCAGCATCCCGGATGACGCGTGGGTGCTGACGCGCGATGCGTTTTCTGCGCCGCGTGCAGCCGAGCGGCACACCATCGGCTTCACGCGGGGCGTGCCGACCTCGCTCGACGGTCGCGCCCTCGACCCGGTCGCACTGATCGAGGCGCTCGAGACGCTCGCCGCGCCCTTCGGCATCGGCCGCGGCATCCACCTCGGCGACACGGTGATCGGCACCAAGGGCCGCGTGGCCTTCGAGGCGCCGGCGGCGGAGGTCCTGCTCGCCTCGCACCGCGAACTCGAGAAGCTCGTGCTGACCGGCCGCCAGGCGCGGATCAAGGAACTCGTGGCGGCGCCGTACGGCGACCTCGTGCACGAGGGCCACCACCTCGACCCGGTGTGCCGGGACATCGAGGCGCTGCTCACCTCCTCGCAGGAGCGTGTCACGGGCGAGGTGGCGCTCCTCTTCCGGACGGGCGGCGCGTTCGTCGAGGGCGTGACCTCGCCCTGGTCGCTGATGGCCGCCTCGCGCGGCGTGTACGGCGAGGCCGCGGGCGAATGGACGCCGGCCGATGCGCTCGGTTACTCCAAGATGCTCGCGCTGACGGGCATGTTCTACACGCGTGCGGGCGAGAATGCCGAGGGACGCCAGTCGTGAAATCCGTCGTCGTCGACAAGATCGCCTCGATCACGCAGGCGCGCGGGCTCGGCCACGAGCTGCGCATCTCCGAGGACATCCCGTGCGAGGAGGGCGTGATTCTCGTCGTCGAGGTGCTCACCAACAAGAGCACCTACAACACGCTCGAGCTCACGAGCGGGCGCATGGCCAAGGTCGCCAAGGGCGACGTCGTCGTCGGCGCGCTCGGCCACCGCAAGGCGCTCTTCGGCTACTCGGGTCACGTGCCCGAGGCCGTGAAGCCGGGTGACGTGATCCAGATGCTCAACATCGGCGGCGTGCTCGGCATCTGCGATTCCGCCAACGCCGACAAGGGCCGGCCCTTCGACTGCCGCGTGCTCGGCGTGGTGCTCCAGTTCCCCTACCTCGGCGAGCGCATCGGCGTCCCGGCGCGCATCGGCTACAAGCCACTCGACCAGGCCGCACTCCTCGACACGCGCGGCATACCGGTCGTCGCGCTCGCGGGCACGTGCATGGAGGCCGGCAAGACCGCCGCCGCGTGCGCGATCATCGCGCGCATGCGCCATCGCGGCCTTGCGGTCCACGCGTTCAAGGCGACGGGCGTGTCGCTCCGGCGCGATGTGCTCGCGATGGAAGACGCGGGCGCCCGCAAGAGCATGATCTTCACGGACTTCGGTGTCGGCACGACCACGGCGCTCGTCGGGCCGGCGCTGACGCGCACGATGCTGACCGAGATGGCGCAGGGCGCGCCGGATGTGATCGTGTTCGAACTCGGTGATGGTCTCCTCGGCACTTACGGCGTCGAGGCGATCCTGTCGGCGCCGGACATTCGCAGCGCGATCACCGCGCTCGTGCTCTCCGCCAACGATCCGGTCGCGGCGTGGGGTGGGGTCAAGCTGCTGCGCGAGAAGTTCGGCATCGAACCCGCGGTGGTCACGGGCCCGGCGACCGACAACCAGGTCGGGGTCGACATCATCGCCGAGCAGATGGGCGTCTCCGGTTTCAACGCCATTACGAGCGGCGCCGCGCTCGGCGATCGCGTGATCGTCGCCGCGGGACTCGAGCAGCGCTTTCCGATCAAGCCGACGACGGAGTGATGCGTTGGACCGCGTACCCACTCTGGTGATCGGCGGGTCGGGCTACGTGTCCGGGGAGCTCCTGCGCCTCATCGCACTGCACCCGCACCTCGAGCTTCGCGCCGCCGTGTCGGACTCCAAGCCCGGCGAGCGCATTGCCGCGGCATTTCCGCACCTCGCCTCGGTCTATGCGCAGGACGTGTTCGCGAGCGTCGCCGACGCCGAGCGCCTGATCGCGACGCTGCCGGCGAGCGCCGTGCTCGCCGCGGGACCGCACGGCGTCTCGGCGGCGCTGATCGACCGGCTGCTCACGGCGGCCGCGGCGGCTGGCACGCGCCCCCGCGTCGTCGACATCTCGGCCGACTACCGCTTCGCCGACCTCGCGAGCTACGCAACCGTGTACGGACACCCGCACGGGGCACCGACGCGCGCGGGTGACTTCACCTGCGCACTACCCGAGCACCTCGCGACCTTGCGGACCGCGCACGTCGCCCACCCCGGCTGCTTCGCGAGCGCGATGCTGCTCGCCATCGTGCCGCTCCTCAAGCTCGGCCTCGTGGAGCCCGCGTTCTACGTCGCCGCCGTCACCGGCAGCACGGGCTCGGGTCGCACGCCGACCGAGGGCACGCACCACCCGCGGCGTCACAGCGACCTCTATTCCTATGGTGCCCTCGCCCACCGCCATGCACCGGAAGTCGTCGCCATTGCCCGCGCCGCCACCGGCATAGAGGCGGAACTCAATTTCGTGCCGCACTCGGGGCCGTTTGCGCGCGGCATCCACGCGACCACGCAGGCCCGCCTCGTGGCACCCGCGCGTGCCGAGGAAGTGGCGGCGGCGCTCGGCCAGTTCTACTCGGGGCAGCCATTCGTGCGGGTGCTCGACGCCCCGCCCCGGCTCAAGGACGTCGTCACCAGCAACTTCGCGCACCTGTCGGTGAGCACCAACGGTCGCACGCTCGCCGTCATGAGCGTGCTCGACAACCTGACCAAGGGTGCGGCAGGCGGCGCGGTGCAGTGGACGAACCGCCTGTTCGGCTGGCCCGAGACGACGGGCCTCCTCGCGCCCGCGCCCGGCTGGACCTGACGCCCGCACCACACTGGAACTCCCGGATGTCCAACGCCTCGCCCCTGTCCTTCCCCGCCGCGACGCCAAGCCACCTCGCGCACGTGTTCGCGCAGTACCCGTTCGAGGTCGTCCGGGCGAGCGGCGTCTGGCTCGAGAGCCGCGACGGACGCCGGATACTCGACTGCTACGGCGGCCACGCGGTCGCGGCGCTCGGCTACGGCCATCCACGCTGGATCGCCGCGCTCGAACGCCAGGCGCGCGAGGTCCTCTTCCAGACCAATGCGATCCCGATGGCGGTACGCGAGCGCGCCGCCACGCGCCTCGTCGAGTTCGCCGGGCTCGGTCTCGACAGCGTCTTCTTCGTGAACTCTGGGGCCGAGGCCAACGAAAACGCGCTTCGTATCGCGTTCAAGCTGACCGGCCGAAGCGCGGCCGTCGCGCTCGAGCAGGGCTGGCACGGGCGCACCGCTGCAGCGGGTGCCGTCACGGACGGCGCGCGCGAGAAATGGTACGGCTTCCCGCGCGCACCCTTCGACGTCAGCTGGACCTCGCGCACGGACCCGGCGGCGGCCGTTGCCGCGATCAACGAACAGACCGCGTGCGTGATCGTCGAGCCCGTGCAGGGACTGGCTGGCGCCTTCGAGGTGCCGGGCGAGGTCCTGAAGGCGCTCAGGCGCCGCTGCACCGAGGTCGGCGCGGTGCTCGTGTTCGACGAGGTGCAGTGCGGCGTCGGTCGCACCGGATACCCGTTCGCGGCCAACCGCGCGGGTGTGACGCCCGACATCCTGACGACCGCCAAGGCGCTCGGCGCCGGCTTCCCGGTCTCGGCGCTGCTGCTCGATCCGCAGCTCGCCGCGCGGCTCAAGATCGAGGACATGGGGACGACTTTCGGCGGCGGCCCGCTCGCCTGCGCGATTGTCGAGACGGTCATCGACATCATCGAGAGCGAGGACCTCCTCGCAAACGTGAGGCGCATGTCGGACCTCATCCGCGCGACCTGCGTGACGGGCCCGGTGACCGCCATCCAGGGTGCCGGGCTCCTGCTCGGACTTCGGACCACGCGGCGCGCCAAGGAGGTCCAGGCGGAGCTACTCGCGCGCGGCATCTTCGCCGGCACCGCCGCAGACCCGCACATCGTCCGACTGCTGCCACCCTTCACGCTCGCGGCCGAGCACGTCGAGGAGCTCGCGGCGACACTCGCGAGCATCGCGCCGTGAGCGCGCGCCTCAAGCGATTCGTCGATCTCGCCGACCTCGGGCAGGAGGGAGTCCGCGATCTCCTGTCGCTCGCCGAGCAGCTCCAGCGTCGGCCGGAGCCCGAGGCGCTGCTCGGACGGATCCTCGGCCTCGTGTTCCTCAATCCGTCGCTGCGCACGCTCGCCTCGTTCCAGGCGGGCGTTGCGCGGCTCGGTGGCACCTCGTTCGTGATCACGCCGGGCCAGGGCACGTGGGCGCTCGAGACGCGCTTGGGCGTACCGATGAACGGTGTCGCCGCCGAGCACATCCGCGAGGGCCTGCCGGTCCTCGCCTCCTACTGTGACGCGCTGGGCATCCGCGCCTTCGCGGACGGCAAGGACCTGGCGTCGGATCTCGCCGACGAAAACTTCAACGCCATGGCGGCGCTCGTCCCGAAGCCGCTCATCAACCTCGAGTCGGCCATCAACCATCCGTGCCAGGCACTCGCCGACTGGAAGACGCTCGACGACCTCGCGATACCGGCTCGGTCGAAGTTCGTGCTGTCGTGGGTCAATCATCCGCGCGCACTGCCCCTCGCGGTCCCTGCGGCGGCGCTGCACATGGCCGCGCTGCGCGGGCACGAGGTCGTGGTCCTGCGGCCCGACGGCTTCGCGCTGCCACCGTCCGTGATGGACCGCGCCCGGGCTGCCGCGAGCGCGGCGGGTGGCTCGGTCACCGAGACCGCCGATCGGACGGCGGCGCTCGGGGGTGCCCACGTCGTCTATGCGAAGGAGTGGGGTTCGACGCGCCACTATGGCGACACCGCAGCCGATGCGCGCCTGCGCGAGCACCTCGGCGACTGGCAGGTGCGCGAGTCGTGGTTCACGGGCGCCCGCCCCGACTGCAAGCTGATGCACTGCCTGCCCGTGCGCCGCAACGTCGCGGTGGCGGATGAGGTCCTCGACGGACCGCGCAGCGCCGTCCTTCGCGAAGCGCACAACCGGCTGCTGGTGCAGATGGCGGTGCTGTACCGCCTCCTCGCCTGATTCGATCGACGACGCACACGGGCGATGGCACGACTGCGCGCCCCGCCACTGACAACGCAAGAGGCCTTTTATGAGCTACCGCCCCGAACAAGCCGTCGCGATCCGTGCGATGCGCAACGCCGCACCCTACATCCGCATGTACAAGGGCAAGGTCTTCGTCGTCAAGGTCGGTGGTGCGCTGTTCGCCAGCCCCGAAGCGACGCGCTCGCTGATGGAGCAGGTCGCGATCCTTCACCAGGTCGGGATCCGCGTGGTGCTCGTACACGGCGGCGGTCCGCAGCTCGATGAAATGCAGCGCTCGCTCGGCCTCTCACCCACCATGATCGACGGCCGCCGTGTCACCGATCCGAAGACGCTCGAAGTCACGGTGATGGTGCTGAATGGCCTCCTCAACACCCGTCTCCTCGGCATCTGCCGCGAGCTCGGCATCAAGGCCGTCGGCGTCTCCGGCGTCGACGGCGGCCTCGTGCGTGCAAACCGCCGCCCGCCCGTGCGTGCCGCGGACGGCAGTCAGGTCGACTACGGCCAGGTCGGCGACATCGAGGCGATTGACCCGGACGTGCTGCACAAGCTGCTCGATGCCGGCTACATGCCGGTCGTGAGTCCGCTCGGCTGCGATGCCGAAGGCACGGTGCTCAACATCAATGCCGACACGGTGGCCGCCCGGATCGGCGCCGCGCTCGGTGCGGAGAAGCTGCTCCTGTGCACCGGCGCGGCGGGCATCTTCGAGCACCTCGAGGATCCGTCGACGCTGGTCTCGTACACCGACCTCAACGGCCTCAAGCGACTCGAGGCCGGCGGCAGCTTCGCCGACGGCATGATGCCGAAGGCACTGGCGATCGAGACGGCGATCCGCGGCGGCGTACACCGGGTTCACGTGATCTCCTTCAAGTCGACCGACGCGCTCCTCGCTGAGGTGTTCACCAACGAGGGCCTCGGCACGCTGGTCGTTGCGGACATCAAGGCGCTGTCCGCAGCCGAACAGCAGCCGGCCGGAAAGGCGCCGTGACCCGGCTCTGGGACAAGGGCGCGCCGCTCGATCAGCGGGTACTCGCGTACACGGCGGGCGAGGATCACGCGCTCGATGACCGGCTGGTCGCCTATGACGTGCGCGCCTCGCAGGCGCACGCCGCGGCGCTCAACGCCGCAGGCCTCCTCACGGACGCGGATCTCGCCGCGCTTGTCGCGGCACTCGACTCGATCGCGTCCGCGCACGCGCGCGGCGCGTGGCGGGTCGCGCTCGCGGACGAGGACGGGCAGACGGCAATCGAGTCGCGCCTCGTCGCCGCGCTTGGGCCGACCGGCGGTCGCATCCACCTCGGCCGCTCGCGGAATGACCAGGTACTGGTGGCGCTGCGCCTCTACCTCAAGGACGCGGTCGGCGTGCTGCAGGCAGGTGCCGAATCGGTCGCCGCCGCCCTCAGCTCGCTCGGCGCGCGTCACGCGGGGGTTGCGCTGCCCGGCTACACGCACATGCAGCAGGCGATGCCGAGCTGCGTCGCGCTCTGGGCGGCGGGTTTTGCGGCCGAGATTGCCGACGACGCTGCCGGGCTCGCGCTCGCGCTCAGGCGCATCGACAAGAATCCGCTTGGCTCGGCGGCAGGCTACGGGACGCCGGGCGTGCCACTCGATCGCGCCGAGACGCAGCGGCGGCTTGGTTTTGCCGTCAACCACGAGCCAGTGACCGCCGTGCAGCTCTCGCGCGGCAAGGCCGAGGCGACGCTCCTGTTCGAGATCGCGCTCCTGATGACGGATCTCGGCCGGCTGGCGGCCGATCTCCTCCTCTTCTATACGCAGGAGTTCGCGTTCGTGTCGCTCCCCGATGCGTTCACGACGGGCTCCTCGATCATGCCGCAGAAGCGCAATCCGGACGTCTTCGAGCTGGTTCGCGGACGAACCGCCACCGCGCACGCGTGCCTCAGCGAGGCGCTCGGCATCATCGCGAAGCTGCCGAGCGGCTACCAGCGCGACCTGCAGCTCCTGAAGTCGCCGCTCTTTCGCGCGATCGATCTCGCGGCACAGACGCTCGACATCCTGCCCGCTGCGCTCGCGGGTGTGACCTTCCGGCCGGAGAACATCGCGCTCGACCCGGCCATTCACGCGGCCGAGCGTGCCAACGAACTGGTGGTGCGCGAGGGGATTCCGTTCCGCGAGGCCTACCGTCGCGTGGCGGCGGAGCTCAGCCGCAAGTAGCGGCGCGGCTCACTCGTTGAGGCCGAGCGAGAATCCGGCCTCCACTTCCGAGTTCCGGTAGACGCGGAAGGAGATCAGCGTCTCCGAGTCGACGATGCCGGGCACCTGGTGCATGCGCTGGCTGATGATATCGGCGATGTCCTCGTTCCGTGCCGCGTGCACGACGGCGACCAGGTCGTAGCGCCCGGCGACCGAATACACCTCGGCCACTCCCTCGAGTTCCGCGAGCGACTGCGCGAGCTGGTTGATCTCGCGGGTTTTCGCCTTGATCAGCACGACTGCGGTTACGGTCATCGCACACCTCGGTTCGCGGAGCCGGCGCGCGAGTGCGCACGGGTG
>CAYNCY010000047.1:0-13695 GCA_964395195.1 uncultured Steroidobacteraceae bacterium | reverse complement strand
AAGCCATCTACGTGCGTGACGAGGAGACCGGGGAACTCTGGTGCCCGACGGCGGCGCCGATCCGCGATCCCGACGGGACCTACCTCGCACGTCATGGCCAGGGCTACTCGCGCTTCGAGTACACGAGCCGCGGTATTGCGCTCGAGCTCCTCGTGTTCGTGCCGGTGGGCGGTACGGTCAAGGTGTCGCGCCTGACGATGCGCAACTTGAGTGGCCGCGCGCGGCAACTTTCGGTCACGGCCTATGCCGAGTGGTCACTCGGTCCCTCGCGGACGACCGCGGCGCCGTTCATCCTGACCGAGGAGTGCGCGGAAACGGGGGCGCTCCTTGCGAAGAATCCGTGGAACACCGAGTTCGGGGCGCGCTCGGCGTTCCTCGACCTCGGCGGCGCGCAGACGGAAGGCACGGCGGACCGGCGCGAGTTCCTCGGCGCCGACGGCAGGCTCGATGCGCCGCTCGCGCTCCGTGCCGCGACGGGGCTCACGATGCGCACGGGCGCGGGGCTCGATCCGTGCGCCGCGCTCAGCACGACCCTTGAGCTGGCGGCGGGCGCAGAGCGCGAGGTTCGCGTGCTGCTCGGGCAGGCGCCCGACACCGCCCGCGCCGCCGGCGCCGTGCGCGCGGCGCGCGCGCTCGACCCCGACGCTGCGCTCAAGCAGGTCGTCGGCAGCTGGGACGAACGGCTCGGCCGGGTGCGAATCACGACTCCCGATCCCTCGTTCGATCTCCTCGCCAACCGCTGGCTCCTCTACCAGACTCTGTCGTGCCGCGTCTGGGCGCGCACGGGCTTCTACCAGTCAAGCGGTGCGTACGGGTTCCGGGACCAGCTGCAGGACTGCACGGCGCTCAGCATCGCGGCGCCAGAGGTCGCGCGCCAGCACCTCTTGCGCGCCGTCGGGCGGCAGTTCATCGAAGGTGACGTGCAGCACTGGTGGATGCCGGAGTCGGGCCGGGGCATCCGCACGCGCATCAGCGACGATCGCGTCTGGCTCGCGTACGCCGCGGCCCGCTACGTGACCGCGACCGGCGATGCGGGCGTGCTCGATGAGCGAGTCGCATACCTGACGGGCGAGGCGATAGCGCCGGGTGAGAGTGACCTGTACTTCGAGCCCGGTGTCTCGGACGTGACCGAGACCGTGTACGAGCACTGTGCGCGCGCGCTCGAGGCGAGCTTTGCGGTCGGTAGCCACGGCATTCCGCTCATCGGCACCGGCGACTGGAACGACGGCATGAACGCGGTCGGGGCCGAGGGACGCGGCGAGAGCATCTGGCTCGGCTGGTTCCTGTGCGCGACGCTCGAGGCGTTCGCGCCGCTCGCGCGCTCGCGCGGCGAGGAGGCGCGGGCGGATCGGTGGCTCGTGCGGCGCGAGGAGCTCAGGGCCGCGCTCGAGGGTGCGGGCTGGGACGGCGACTGGTATCGACGCGGGTATTTCGACGACGGGAGTCCGCTCGGTTCTGCCGCCAACGCCGAGTGCCGCATCGACTCGATCGCGCAGTCCTGGGCGGTGCTCTCGGGTGCGGCCAATCCCGCGCGCGCCGCGCATGCGATGGCGGCGGTCAACGAGCACCTCGTGAAACCGCGCGAGAAGGAAGTGCTCCTCTTCACGCCGCCCTTCACCGAGTCGCTCCCGAATCCCGGCTACATCAAGAGCTACCCGGCAGGCGTCCGGGAGAACGGCGGCCAGTACACGCACGGCTCGATCTGGTCGCTGATGGCCTTCGCCGCACTCGGCGATGGCGATCGCGCCAAGGAACTCTTCGACTACTTCAGTCCCATCCACCACACGCGTACGCCCGAGGACACCTGGCTCTACAAGCTCGAGCCCTACGCGGTCGCGGCCGACGTGTACGCGGCGCCCGCGGCGGCGGGGCGGGGTGGCTGGTCGTGGTACACGGGCTCCGCGGCCTGGCTGTACCGCGCCGCGCTCGAATCGATCCTCGGGTTCCGGGTGCAGGGCGCGGTGCTCACGCTCGAGCCCTGCATCCCGCGGCACTGGCGGCGCTTCGACATCGAGTACCGGCACGGGGGGACGCTCTACCGGATCCTGGTGACGAACCCCTTCGGTGCGAGCTCGGGCATCAGCCACGTCGAGCTCGACCACCTGACGATCTTGCGACCCCCGGTCCGGGTCCCGCTCGTCGACGATGGCGTGGAGCACTCGATCCGCGTGGTGATGGGCTGAAGGTAAAGGACCACGCGTGCGTCGGTTGAGTCCGACACGGCGCTCGGTTCGCTGCCGATAGTGCCGCTGCCGCCAGCTGTCCACAGTGCGAACCAGCCCCTTCGAATGAGGGACCCTGGGTCCGGGTGTGGAGGTCGGGACGATGAGCGTGACGTACGTGAAGGTTCGGCGCAGCGGAACCCGGTGGGGCGTGACGGAGACCGGGCTCGGCTGGGTGCTCGCGGAGTTCTCCCAGTGGGAAGACGCGCTCGACTACGCGCGTACCCTCGCGGTCTCTCGCGAGCAATCCATTCTCGAGGGTGAGGACGACAGCGGGCGCCTGACGTTCAGGCAGTCGTTCTCGGCCGATGCGGACGGCGTCGTCCGGGTCAGTACCCAGGATTTCTGAGCCGCCCGGGCTTCGCGGCTGGACTCACCAGGAGCGGATGCCGCGTTCGTTGCGCGCGCGCGTGGGGTCGGAGGCCGTGATCCCCGACTGCTCGTTCGCGGGTCCATCCATCTCAAGCTGATCGGCGCCGAGGAGCGCAAGCAGTTCGGCGCGCGAGCGCTCGGGCGGCAGGATGCGTGCGGTGTCTTCGACGTGCTTCGCCGGCGGGAAGGGCGCAGCAGGGTTCGCCGGCGTCGCGGTTGACGCCTCGACCTGCGCCAGCGGCCAGACGACCGTCCGTGGCGCGGGCGCCGCGGGGCGCGCATGGGTGCGTTCCTCGAGGAGTTTCATCGCGCGCGCGTACTCGCGCGGGCTGATCGGCACGACCGTGACGTCGGGAAAGTGCACGCGCACGTACTCGGCCACCTGGCGTGCGCTGTGGACGTTCTTGAAGAAGCCGAGCCGGAGTGCGTGGTGGACGCCGTCCTCGCGCATGAGCTGGGCGCGGTAGAGGTTGTAGGCGCGAAGGAGCGCCAGCTGCGGGATCGCGGTCGAGGGCACCACGGTTGGCGACCAGGCGAGCTGCACCACGTAGCGCTGGGGTCCCGCGGCGGCGGGCGCCGGCGCCGTTTCCTGGGTGGCCGGGGCGTTGGCGAGGGTCGCGGGCGAAGTCGCGCGGACGGGAAGCTCGCCCGGCGAGACGACGTCGGTGAGCGCGGGCGGCGAGCTCGGGCGCTCGGTCACGCGGGCGGTCGCGCGACGGATCAGCCGAAAGGCGGTATTCATCGTGTCATCGAGCGAGCCCAGGTTCTCGCGCGGCGCGCAGGAGATCCACGCGGCCGGGTAGTGACGGCGGACGACCGTCAGCGCCTCGTGGGCGCGGCTCGCGGAGTCGAAGTAGCCGACGAAGAGGCGAAAGCGCTCGCGACCGTCCTCGACCGTGCGCGAACGGAACACCGAGAAGCCGCTCAGCTCGTGCACGAACGGCACGCGCAATACCATCGGCAGGCTCGCGGTGCAGAGCGTGATGACGTAAAGATCGCCGTCACTCCCGGTGTCGCCGGCCCCACGTTCCGTCATGCCTCAACCCCCAGGACGCTGCCATTCGATGGTCGGCGGGAGGCGGCGGCTCCGCCAACGCTCCTGCCCGGCGGGACCCCATCCCGCGCCTTGGGGGGACTATCCGCAAGAACGGCGGGGCGCTCAAGCCGTACTGACGTCGGGAATCTGCGACAGCGAGTCGGTGCGCTCGCGCGGGTGAGTCAGGTGCGCGAGTTCGCAGCGATCCAGCGCGCGAAGGTCTGCAGGAATTGCAGCAGAAACGCGCGGGTAGCGTCGTTCGCGAACCGCCCGTCGGCACCGAAAAGCTTGTCGGCCCCGCTCAGGTAGACCTCCGGCTGCTGCAGTGCCGGAACGTCGAGGAAGACGAGCGACTGGCGCAGGTGGTGGTTCGCGCCGAACCCGCCGATGGCACCCGGTGAGGCACTGACGACGGCTCCGGGCTTGCCCTTCCACGCGCTCTTGCCGTAGGGACGGGAGCCCACGTCGAGGGCGTTCTTGAGTGCACCGGGCACCGAGCGGTTGTACTCGGGGGTCACGAAGAGCACCGCGTTGGCGGCGGCGATGCGCGCGCGAAACTCGATCCAGGGCGCGGGCGGGGTCACCTCGAGATCGGCGTTGTAGAGCGGGAGAGATCCGATCTCCACGATCTCGAGCTTGAGCGAGGGCGCCGCGAGCTCAGCGAGCGCGAGGGCGATCTTGCGGTTGAGCGAGTCCTTCCGGAGGCTTCCCACCAGCGTTGCGACCGTGTGCGTCATTCCCGTCTCCCCGGACCCGGCAGGGTCTTGTTCGTGGCGTATGCAGCGCATCGTTCGGGTCCGCCGTCGCACGCTGCGATCGAGCCTCGTGTCGGTCACGCACCGAATGCGCTGTCGGAGTATGCCCACCCGAAGGCGATTGTTGTGCGCAGCCGCGTCCTCGCGGGGTCGGCGCGCGAAATGCGTCCGCCGCCGTGCCGCGGGGCCGCGAGCGGCCGGAACTTCCCGTGCGGCGTGCCGGTCCGCAAGTAGGTACGGAATCACCGGAGGGATCGCGATGAAACCTGGACTCTCAATGGCGCTCGCGGGCGCGACGCTCGCACTCGGCCTCGCTGTCGTGCAACCGGCGAGCGCCGCCGACAAGCGCACCGACATCGACTGCGCCGAACTCTTCAAGCAGCTCAACACCAGCAACAGCGGTCAGCTGAGCGCGGCGGAAGCGGCGACCAATCCGCTGGCCCAAAAAGCCTACAGCGATCCCACGGTCAAGGACCGGGGTTACCTGACCCAGTCGGAATTCAATACCGTCTGCGTGGGCTCCGACCAGACGCCGGCGTCGGGCCAGCAGTAACGGTGAATTCGGGCGGCGGCACGACGCGGACAGGAGCCCGTCGTGCGTTGCCCAGCCGTGTCCGCTCGAGTCCCGGCGGCGCGATCAGTACGCGGGCAGCACCCGCACCGCCTACAATGGCGGTGTGACGGCGCGTTGCGTCGTCCTGCCGGCGGCGCAGGCTGCGCCGCGGCCGCTCCGGCCCACCCAAGCGTCGAGGACGTCTTCATGCAGTTAGGAATGATCGGTCTCGGCCGGATGGGCGCGAGCCTGGTGCGACGCGCGACGAAGGCGGGTCACACGTGCGTCGTCTACGACGTGAACCCCGACGCGGTGAAGCGGCTGCGCGGTCGCGGTATCACGGGCGCGACGTCGCTCGAGGACCTCGCCGCGAAGCTGAAGGCCCCGCGCGCGGTGTGGATCATGGTTCCCGCGGGCGTGACCGGAGCAACCGTCCGCAATGTCGCCTCCCACCTCGGCGAGGATGACGCCATCATCGACGGTGGCAACAGCCACTATCACGATGACATCAAGCGCGCGGCGTCGCTCGCCAAGCGCGGCATCCACTACATCGACTGCGGCACGAGCGGCGGCGTGTTCGGCTTCGGTCGTGGCTTCTGCCTGATGATCGGCGGCGAGGAGCGGATCGTCAGGCGCCTCGAGCCGATCTTCCGGAGCATCGCACCCGGAGTCGCGAGCGCGATGCGGACCCCCGGCCGGACGGGCGCCACGCGACCGGAGGAGCAGGGCTACCTGCACTGCGGACCGACGGGTGCGGGTCACTTCGTCAAGATGGTGCACAACGGCATCGAGTACGGTGTGATGGCTTCCTACGCGGAAGGCCTCAACATCCTGAAACACGCGAACGTCGGCAAGCGCCGCCAGACGGTCGACGCGGAAACCGCGCCGCTCCTGAATCCCGAGTACTACGAGTACGACCTCGACCTCGCCGCCATTGCCGAGCTGTGGCGGCGGGGCAGCGTGATCGGTTCGTGGCTCCTCGACCTCACGGCAGCGTCGCTCCAGGCGAGCCCGAAGCTCAAGGAGTTCGCGGGGCGGGTGGCGGACTCAGGGGAAGGACGCTGGACGATTGCGGCGGCGATCGATGAATCGGTGCCTGCGCCGGTGCTGACGGCGGCGCTCTACGAGCGCTTCAGCTCACGTGGCGGCGGCGGATTTGCAGATCGCGTGCTGTCCGCGATGCGCGAGCAATTTGGTGGCCACCACGAGCAGGCGCGGCCCGCGCGCAAGCAAGCCGCAGCGCGGCGCAAGGGGCGGCCGCGCACGCGCTAGCCACCCACCCGGCGCTCTAGTTGCCGGCGTCCTGGTGCGAGTGGCGCCAGGTCCAGTAGTCGCGCTGGTCGTTGGAGTTCAACTGCGATATCGGGCGGTAGTCCTGATGACGTTCGGTCATATACCGGTGGTAAGCGCGATCCTCGTGATCGTCCCACTGGTGGTAGTCCCGGTGGTCGGCATCGTACAGGCGCACGCGCGCCGCGCAGCCGGAGCCCATGACCGTCGCGGCCATCGTCGCGGCGACGATCAGCGACAGGCGGTAGTTTCTCGGTTCGTGCATGTGAATCCCCTCGCGAAAGCGCACACGGCGCTCGGGAAGTGCGCCGGCCCTGACGATCCGCCGGGCCGGCGCGCTAAAGGCTTAGTGCTGGTCGATCTTCGAGATCTTCGCGCCCTCGAGCGAGACGTCGCCGATCAGGCCCTTCTCGCCGAAGACGAAGGCGAGCACCGGGTGCTGCAGCGTCTGGCTGTCCATGTCCGCGCCCGCGCCCTTGACGACCGCGACGCCGGCATCGGCGCCGATCGTCCAGCCCTTGCTGTTGACGAACTTCTCGCGCGCGGCGTCCGTCATGAACAGGATGACCTCGCTGCGACGGGCGGCGCCGAGCGTCGCGCCGACGGAGGCGCCGGTCACCTTGTAGTAGCCGACGGTCGCGCCGTTGACTTCGAGCGCGCCCTCGCCGTACTCACCACCCACGCCGACGCCGGCCTTGGTGACGCGCGGGAACACGAGGACCGCGGAGGCCTTGCGGGCGAGCTCGCGATGGTTCGGGCCGGCGGCGTAGAAGCGCGTCAGCGCGTCACCGACACGGGTGTCGATTTCCGACGTCGTTGCCGCGGGGGCCAGGACGCTGAAGGCGAGCGCCGTGGTTGCGACAGCCGCCTTGGAAATGATTGAGAAACGATTCATGGTTGATATCTCCGCGTTAAATGGGTCACTTCAGCCGATTCCGTGACTCGCGGGTTCCCCCACGAGAGCGCTCGCGACTGCCCGCATGAAGCGGTCCCGCAAAGCGCGCGTCCCTGATTGGACGGGACGGAGTGTGCTCGCGACGACGGCCGGCCACAGCCAGCCGGGCCACCGTCGCGCTGTCGGTCACGGACTACTGCCCGCGGGGGGGCCGCGACAACCGGGCGCCGCCACGCGACAATTGCCGTGTGACCATTCACGCCCTTCCAGCCCGCCCGGCGCTGGTCCGCATCGCCATGGCCCTCGTCCTGGGGTTCCTCGCCGCGTGCACGGGAGTCGAGCGGGCGGCGTCGCTCGACATTGGCAGTGTCGAGCCACCGCGCACCGTGTACGTCGTGCGCCGCGGTTGGCACGTCGACGTCGGCTTCCCGGCGGCGCAGATCGCCGGACCGCTGGCCGCGACGCGCGCGGCGCTGCCCGGAGCGCGCGTACTGCTGTATGGATTCGGTGACCGGCGCTATCTGATGACGCGCGATGAGAACACGTGCACGGGCATCAGGGCCCTGTGGCCGGGCGCCGGACTCATCCTGGTCACGGGACTGACGACGACGCCGGAGCATGCCTTCAGCGAGAAGCAGAGCGTGCGCATCGTCGTGAGCGCCGCGCAGGCGGCGGCGCTTGAGGGGTTCGTGTGGAGATCGCTCTCGGTGGACGCCGACGGCGTCCGGCCACTCGCGACGGGACCGTATGACGGCAGCGTCTACTTCGCCTCGAACGTCGAGTATTCGGGGCTCCATACTTGCAACACGTGGGCTGCGGAGGCGCTGCACGCGGCGCACCTGCCGATCACGAGCCGGGGAGTCGTGTTTGCGGGCCAGGTATTCCGGCAGGCACGGCGCTGCGAGGCGGCGCCGGGTGCGGCACCGGACGTCGTGTCCACGTGCCGATGAGTGCGAGTGACGACGGACACGCGCCGGCGAACCGGCGCCTGCCGTCGGTCGATCAGCTGCAGGGCGGCGCCGAGCCGTCCGAGCACACAACCGTGGTGTGCGTGCCCGAGGGCACGATAACGGTCGTGGAAGGCGCGGGCGATGCCGGACGGCTGCTGCTGACGCAACCGGCCAGCGCAATGACGAGAAGTGCACCGGATAGGATGTTCATGAAGGCTCCTCAGTGGAGACGGTAAGGATGCTGCGAGTTCAACAGTTGGATGTCGTCGCTGCCGTCTTCGAACCGCCTCGGAGGCGCTCGCGGACTGACTGCGGCTCAACGGTAGTCGAGGGCCCGCGACAGCGGGATCGGTGCCCGCGCGCACGCACTGTCGGCTGCGACCTACGCCGTGACGGGGCACCCCGATGACCGCGCCTCCGCTGAAGCCGCTGCGCGCGCGCCGCCGGGGATTTCTAAGGGTGCTGGGGCCGGGGCTGATCACCGGCGCTTCCGATGACGATCCGAGCGGCATCGCGACCTACTCGCAGGTGGGCGCGCAGTTCGGCTACGGTCTCGCGTGGACGCTGCTCGCAAGCTATCCCTTGATGGCGGCGATCCAGGAGATCAGCGCGCGCATCGGCCGGGTCACGGGCTACGGAATTGCCGGGAACTTGAAGCGCCACTATCCGTCGTGGCTCGCGCGGGGCCTCGTGGCCCTGCTCCTCGTTACCAACATCATCAACCTCGGCGCTGACCTCGGCGCGATGGGCGCGGCGCTCAAGCTCCTGGTACCGGGCCCCGTACTCCTCTATGTCGCGCTCTTCGGCATCGGCTCCGCGCTCCTCGAGATCTTCGCCGAGTACGCGCGCTACGTCTCGATTCTCAAGTGGCTGTGCTTCTCGCTTCTCAGCTACGTGATCTGCGCATTCGCGGTCGATGTGTCGTGGGGGCAGCTCGCGAAGGAGCTCGTCTGGCCGCCGCTGTCGCTAAAACCCGAGTACCTGATGGCGATTGTCGCCGTGCTCGGTACGACCATCAGTCCGTACCTCTTCTTCTGGCAGGCGCAGGAGGAAGTCGAGGATGAGCGGCGGGCGCGCGGTGCGCGCCCGCTCATTCGCGCGCGCGAGCAGGCGCCGGCGGAGTTCGCCCGGATCCGCATCGATACCTACGTCGGCATGGGGCTTTCGAACCTGATTGCGATCTTCATCGTGATCACGACGGCCGCGACGCTGCACGAGCACGGCGTCACGACGATCGCGACGTCGGCCGATGCGGCGGAGGCGCTTCGCACCATCGCGGGACCGTTCACCTTCCTCGTGTTCGCGTCCGGGATCATCGGCACGGGGCTCCTGACCTTGCCGGTGCTCGCGGGCTCGGCGGCGTTCGCGCTCGGCGAGCTCCTCTCGTGGCACGTGGGACTGGCGCGACGGCCGCAGCGCGCCAAGGCGTTCTACGCGACGATCGCCGTTGCGACCGCGATCGGCGCGATCCTCAACTTCACGCCGATCGACCCGATGCGCGCGCTCTACTGGAGCGCCGTCCTGAATGGCGTCGTGGCGGTGCCGGTGATGATCGCGATGATGAACCTCTCGATGCGCCGCGCGATCATGGGCGAGTTCACGCTGCCGCCGGGACTTCGGATCGTCGGGTGGCTCGCGACGGGCGTGATGGCGGCGACCGTGATCGCCATGGGGGTCAGCGCGATCCTTTGATGCGCCGCCGCTCGGGCGCTGTCGCAAAACAGGGACGTCACGGGCGCTTGTCGGGCAGAAACGCGTGGCGCCCACGCGCGAGGACTACACGGTGTAGTCCACGGGGCTGACGGGCGAGTAGAGCGCCTCGCGGTACGGTATTCGCGAGGTTACTACCGTGCGACCACCGACACTGCCGATGCTCGCGTTGATCGAAGCCGCTCTCGCGCTCGGCGCGTCGGCGTGCAGCAGCGGCCCGTCGACCCGTCCCGACCCGACGGCGATCCAGAGTGGCGTCATCGAATCGATTGAGGGGAATTCGCCGCGGCAGGTGTCGGCGCTGACCGGGATGTTGGTCGGCGGTGTTCTCGGCAACGCCAGCGTCGGCAACCAGCACCGCGAAACGGGATTCGCGCTCGGCGCCCTCGGTGGCGCCTGGGCGATCGGCACCGGCGCACAGGGCAGCGGGAACCCGGGCTACCGGGTGACCGTGCGCTTCGATGACGGGGCGCTCGGCTACTTCGACAACAAGGACCCGGTCAGCATCCGGGTCGGCCAGCGCGTGATGCTGTCCGGTCACCGGTTGTTCGAGTCGACAGTGCTCGCAGGTTCGCGCATGCCGTCCTCGGCCGAGGCGATGCGCACCTCGTACTAACGGCTCCCCGGGCCGGGGGCCCGAAGCCCGGTCCTCACGCGCTATATATATGTGTGGCGGGTCCCGGGAGGCCGGCGACCCCACCTAGGGACGGCTCCGGGCGTAAACACCCGCGTTAACGATTGTTAATAAATCGCCCACCGGCCGTGAACGGGGGCCGGAGCAGCATGGGGCGGTGCGAGAAGCTCCCCCCGCTGCCGTGTCGCGTCCGATAGCCTGTCTGACGGTGGCACTCGGCTGCTTGCGTGTCCCCAGTCTTCGCGCCGGGATCACGGCGCTGACGCTCGCATCGTTGGGCGCGTGCGCACTGGGCCCGCGCTATCACCGCCCCAACGTTCCCGCGCCCGCCGCCTGGTCGGAAGCCGAGGGCGCCGGCGGCTGGCCGTCGGCGGACTGGTGGAAGGGCTTCAACTCGAGCGAGCTCGATGGCTTGCTCGCCCAGGCGGAGCACGCGAACGATGACTTGGGCGCCGCGATCGCGCGCGTCCGCGAGGCGGATGCCGAGCGCAAGATCGCCGGCGCCACGCTCTTCCCCACGATCGATGCGACCGGGGCCGCGACCCGCGAGCGCGCGCCGGTCGCGGGCGGGGGTTTCGCGGTCTCGAACACGTTCGTGCCGCTCCTGACGGCGAGCTACCAGCTCGATCTCTGGGGCAAGAACCGCGCGACGCGCGCGGCGGCGGCGGCGACCGCGGCGGCGAGCCGCTACGATCGCGAGACGGTGGCGCTCACCGTGATGGCGGGGGTCGCGACGACCTACTTCCAGGCGCTCGAGTATCGTGACCGCGTCAGCGTCGCCGAGAAGAACCTCGCGAGTGCCGAACGGATCCTGCGCGGCCTCAAGCTCGAGCAGTCCGTCGGGACGGCGAACGCGCTCGATGTCGCGCAGGAGGAGACCGTGGTCGCGACTCTCGCGGCGGGCGTGCCGGCGCTGCGGCAGCAGCTGCGCCAGTCGATCGACGCGCTTGCGGTGCTGCTCGGCGAGACGCCCGAGTCGCTCAGCATTGCGGCGACCACGCTCGAACCGCTCGTCGCGCCCGAGGTGACCGCGGGGCTGCCATCGGAGCTGCTGGCGCGCCGGCCCGACGTTGCCGAGGCGGAGGCGGACCTCATTGCCGCGAACGCGAACGTGCAGGTCGCGCGGGCGTCGTTTTTCCCGAGCATCTCGCTGACCGGGAGTGGCGGGTTCGAGAGTTCCGCGCTTACCAATCTCTTTACGCCTGCGAACCGCGTCTGGGCGGCGACGGCCGGACTCACGCAGCCGATCTTCGCGGGCGGGGCGCTGCGCGGGCAGTCGCAGTACGCGAAGGCGCGCTACTCGGAGCTCCTCGCCAACTACCACAAGTCGGTGATCTCAGCATTTGCGAACGTCGAGGACTCCCTCGTCGCGGTGCGCGAGTCGGCGGAACAGCAGGTGCGCCAGCAG
This sequence comes from uncultured Steroidobacteraceae bacterium, assembly GCA_964395195.1. Lineage (GTDB taxonomy): Bacteria > Pseudomonadota > Gammaproteobacteria > Steroidobacterales > Steroidobacteraceae > CAIKZZ01. The sequence continues at coordinate 1,870 of CAYNCY010000047.1, read as the reverse complement.
CACGCGGTCGATGAGGCCGCGCGCGCCTACCGCATCGCGGAGGCGCAGCTGCGCGCCGGAACCATCAACGTCGTGAGCCTCCTGAACACGCAGTCCGCGCTGTTCACGGCCCAGGACACGCTCGCCCAGGTGCGATTCCAGCGTCTGCAGGCCTCCGTCAACCTCTTCAAGGCACTCGGTGGCGGCTGGCAGGACGGGCGAGGCGAACGGAGCGGAACGAGATGACAAGCGTCAAGACATTCGCGGAGTCGAAAACGGGACGGCCCTGGGTCATCGGAGTCGGCATCCTCGTCCTCGTTCTCCTCGGTTACTGGTTGTACCTGGCGTTCAAGCCCGCGCCAAAACCGAAGGCGCCGCCGGCGGTGCCGGTCGACATCGCGACCGTCAAGCGCGCGGACGTGCCGGTCTACGTCGAGGGACTCGGCACCGTGCAGGCGTTTTATACCGTGACGATCACAGCGCGGGTGGACGGGCAGCTCGACTCGGTCGATTTCACGGAGGGGCAGGAGGTCCACAAGGGCGCGCTGCTGGCGCAGATCGATCCACGTCCGTTCCAGGCGGCGCTCGAGCAGGCGGTCGCCGCGACCGCCAAGGACAGCGCGCTCCTCGCCAACGGGCGCCGCGACCTCGAGCGCTACGAGCAGCTGGCGCCCGAGGAACTCGCGAGCAAGCAGACCGTCGACACGCAGCGGTCCCTCGTTGCACAGCTGCAGGCGCAGGTTGCCGGGGACGAGGCGAACGTCGACAACGCACGCACCCAGCTTGCCTACACCCGCATCGTCTCGCCGATCTCGGGACGCACCGGCCTTCGCATGGTCGATCCCGGCAACATCGTGCATGCGTCCGATCCGGGCGGCATCGTCGTCGTGACGCAGGTGCAGCCGATCGCGACGGTGTTCAGCCTGCCGGAGGACCAGCTCGGGCAGCTGAACGAGGCGCTTGCGCGCGGCACGGTGAGCGCGGTCGCGGTGTCGCGCGACAGAAGCGAGGATCTCGATCAGGGCACCATCGCGCTCGTCGACAACCAGATCGATCCGACCACGGGTACCGTCCGCGTGAAGGCGACCTTCCCGAACGCGAAGCACAAGCTCTGGCCCGGACAGTTCATCAACGTGCGCGTGCTAACTGAAACGCGGAAGCAGGTGTTGACCATCCCGGCGAGCGCCCTGCAGCGGGGCCCCGACGGCGTGTTCACCTATGTGATCGGCGCGGACTCGACGGTGCAGCCGGCGCCGCTGACGATCGGCGAGCAGAACGGCGAGACGGTCGTCGTCGAGCGCGGGCTCGAGGCGGGGCAGCAGGTGGTGGCGAGCAACCAGTTCCGGCTGCAGCCGAAGGCGCACGTGCGGTCGAACGCGGCCACGACGGCGAAGACGGGTGACCACGCGGCCAAGGCCGACGCACCGTGAATATCTCGAAGCCGTTCATCGAGCGGCCGGTCGCGACTACGCTGCTGATGGCGGGGATTTTCCTGGTGGGGCTGGCGGCGTTCCCGCTGTTGCCGGTCGCACCCCTTCCCCAGGTCGACTTCCCGACCATCCTGGTGACGGCCTCGCTCCCGGGCGCGAGCCCGGAGATCATGGCCTCGTCCGTCGCCCAGCCGCTCGAGTCGCAGTTCTCGCAGATCTCGGGCGTCTCGCAGATGACCTCGACGAGCGTGCTCGGGAGCTCCCAGATCACGCTGCAGTTCGACCTGACGCGGAACATCGACGCTGCGGCGCAGGACGTGCAGTCGGCCATCGATGCCTCGGGCGGTCAGCTGCCCAAGAACCTGCCGGCGCCGCCCAATTACCGCAAGGTCAATCCCGCGGACTCCCCGATCCTGATCCTGGCGATCTGCGTCGCGCACAAGACCGGGGTGATCGTGCTG
>CAYNCY010000046.1:0-13714 GCA_964395195.1 uncultured Steroidobacteraceae bacterium | reverse complement strand
CGCCGGATCCACGGTCACGGTGTTGGCACCGCCAGGGACGAGGGCGTGGCGGAGGGCGAGCACCGAGATGACCGCTTCGAGCGCACCGGCCGCGCCGAGCGCGTGTCCGGTCGCGCCCTTGGTCGAGCTGCAGGGCACGCTCGAGCCGAGCACCGCCGCGACCGCCGCGCTCTCAGCGCTGTCGTTGCTCTGCGTGCCCGTGCCGTGCAGGTTGACGTAGTCAACAGCGCTGGCCGCGACGCCACCCGCGGCGAGCGCGGCCTGCATCGCAAGTCGCGCGCCGAGGCCCTCGGGATGCGGCGTCGAGAGGTGATAGCCGTCGTTGGACTCGCCGACGCCGAGCACGCGGACGCTCGTCTCATCGTCGCGGTCGCTCGGTCGTTCGAGGAGCGCGAAGGCGCCGGCCTCGGCGATCGAGATGCCGTCGCGGTCGGCCGAATACGGCCGGCACGGCCGCGGGGCCGTCAACTGCAGCGACTGGAAGCCGTAGAGCGTGGTGAGGCAGAGCGAATCGACGCCACCGACGACCGCCGCGTCGATGAGTCCGAGGGCGATCATGCGCTCGGCGGCGCCGAAGACCTTCGCGCTCGAGGAGCAGGCCGTCGAGACGACGAACGCCGGCCCCGCGAGCCCGAGAACCTCGCGTACGAACGCACCAACCGAGTACATGTTGTGCGAGCCGGCGTAATTGAAGGAGGCGGGAAAGTCGCCCGTGGCGGGATCGATGTGGCGGTAGGCGAGCTCTGTCTCGAGAATCCCGGAGGTACTGCTGCCGAGGAAGACCCCGATTCGCTCGGCGCCCACGCGCCTGAGGCACGCGGCAACCGCGGCCTCGAAGCTGTCCTCGCCGAGCGCGAGCAGCGCGAGGCGGTTGTTACGGCACTCGAAGCTCCGGAGGCTCGCGGGCAGCGGCGCGTGCTCGAGTCCGGCGACCGTGCCGACGTACGTCGCGATGTCCACGTCCTCGAAGCGGCAGGGCGCGAGGCCACCCGTCGTGGTGCGAAGCGAGGCGAGCGTCGGCTTGAGTCCGCGCCCGAGGCAGCTGGTCGCGGTGTAGGCGGTCAGGGTGAGCGGCGTCATTTAACGGTCGGGCTCAAGTGATGGCACTCTTAAGGGTGACCGTTTCGAGGCGCTCGGCCCGAAACGCCGCGAGAAGGCCTGGCAGCACCTCGAGGACGACGGGAGTTCCGGTCGCCGTTCGAGCCGCGTGGCCGTCGTGCAGCAGCAGGATATCGCCCGCCGCGAGGTTTCGCGTGAGGCGCGCGAGTACGAGGCCGGGCTCGCGGGCGACCGTGTCGAATCCCCGCCGCGTCCAGCTGACGAGCGACAGGTCGAGCGTCGCCAGAACGCCCTCGAGAAAGGGATTGCGAAGCCCCGCCGGCGCGCGAAAGAAGCGCGGCTCCTGCCCGGTCGCCGCGGCGATCGACTGCTGCGCCCGCTCGACTTCCGCGCGCATGCGCCTGGGTCCGAGCAGCGAGAAGCCGTGCAGGTGGCGCTGGCTGTGATTCTCGATACGATGTCCCTGTGCGACGATCGCGCGCGCGAGCGCGGCGTGCGCCGTGACTCGCTCGCCGATGCAGAAGAATGTCGCCCGAGCTTCGGCGCGGGCGAGGATCTCGAGAACGCGGGGCGTCACCTCGGGATCGGGTCCGTCGTCGATGGTGAGCGCGACGCGCGTCAGGCCCGGGGACGGCGGCAGTCGCGTGTGGTTGGGTCCGAGTAGCGAGCTTCGTGGCCAGAGGCCCGCACCCGCGAGCACGAGGTGATTCGCGGCCACGGCGCCGAGCGTCCACGGCCAAGTGGCCGGCCTCAGCACCGTCCACGCGGCGGCGGCACCGTGAATGGCGATCGACGTCGCGATCAGCGGGCGTTCGCGCCACTTGGATCCGGACACAGATTTGACGGAATTGGGCATCGACGCGCCTAGCCAGCAACCCGGACGGCCGAAGGTTCGCCGGGCAGAGGCCAGCGATCGAGGAAGCGTCCCCAGAGCGTTCGCCAGGTCGGCCAGTCGTGCGCACCGTCGATCGCATCGACCCGGCTCGGCGGGAGCGCGTTCGCGAGCAGGCGCTGGGCGTCGGCGAACCGGTCGCTACGGCCGTAGCCGACATAGACGGGAAGCGTTGGTGCGGCGGCGAAGCGCCACACGCGCTCTTCCTCGTCGTCGCTGGCGCCGGTCGCGCTGGCCCAGCGAGCAAGACCGCCGGCGCGCGCGATTGCACCGCTCACGAGGCGAGTGCCGAGGTAGGGCGCGAGGAGGCAGAGGCCATCGACCTCCCCGGGAAAGCGCTCTGCGAAGACGAGCGCGATGTAGGCGCCGAGAGAGACGCCCGCGAGCCACACCGATCGGCAGCCGGCCCGGCGTGCGGCCGCGAGCGGTCCGTCCCGCAGCCGCTCGAGGATGGAGCGGTCCGTGACGTGGCGGAACTCGAGGTCCGCGAACACGAGCTCGAGCGGAAGATCACGCGTCCTGACCTCGTCGTTGAAGCCCGCGGCGGCGAAGTCCGCGCCACTCCCGAAGGCACCGGGCAGGAGCAGGACGCGCATCGCTGCGGCCTGTCCCGACGGGGTGCGTTCGGGCGCATCGATCATGGGTCTCGCCGCGGCGCCGCCATCAGCGCCGAGAATAGCAGCGCAGCGAACGCGCCGGGAGCGACGGTCGTGCCGAGTGCCGCGAGCACCGGCACCGACGAGAATCCGAGGATACCGAAGCCGAGCACCGTCGCGAGATTGGCGAGGAAGAGCGAGGCGAGGAGCGTCGCGGCGACCTCCGCGTCGTCGCGCGCGTGGCGATCAAAGAAGAGCGCGTAGTTGGAGCCGACCGCGACGATCAGGAGGAGCCCGATCAGGTGCAGGATAGTCAGCGACTGGCCGGCAGCGACGAGCCCCGCAACGACGCTGATCACGGCGAGGACGAGCGGCGCAACGACGCGAAACGCCCGCTTCACGGAGCGAAGCGCGATGAGGAGCAGCACGACGATCCCGGCAACGCCTAGCAGGGAGAGCCGGATCGCCTCGCCGAGGTAGTTCGAGTAGAGCGCGTCCGATTCGTGTTTGAGGTCGACGACCAGCACCGATGCGCCGGCGGGCGCGGGGCCGATCGCGCGACGGACGACGTCGGTGTTGATCGAGAGCGGGTGTATCCCTGAGCTCGGTGCGCTGAGGGGCAGGAGGGCGACGACGCTTCCCGTGCGCGTGCGCAGCATGGCATCGACTCCCGCAGCGAGCGAGGTGCCGGTAAGCGAGGTACGCCCGAGGAGCGGTGCCGCACGCGCGGTCTCGACGGCGGCGAGGAAGGGTTCGAGGCGCGCGGGCTGGATCGGGAGGTCGACGATCGCCGCCGTGAGACGCCGCGCGAGTTCGGCGCGCTCCGGGAGCGCCGCCTGGCGTTGCCGCTGACGGCGCTCGCTCGGCAGGTAAGTGGCCGGTGACTGGAAGTCCGCGAGTTCGCCGGCGGCAACCAGCGGCTCGAGGCGTGCACCGACGTCCTCGGCGACCTCGAGTGCGGCTTCCGGGCTCGGGGCGGTGATCACGACGAGGTCGCGAACGTCCGGCGCGCCGATGTCGCTCCTGAGTCGCGCATCGAACGCCTGTTCCGCGGCCGGAACGGGGCTCAGCGCCGAGAGGTCCCGGTTCCAGACGTCGGTGCCGATGCCAAGCGCAACGGCGGCGGACACGAGCGGAACGGCGGCAAGCAGCCATCGGTACGGACGGAGGACCTCGAGCACGCTCGCGATGCGTGCGCCCACCGGCGCGATCGGCCTGGCAACCCAGGTGTCGGGCAGGAGCACGGGCAGCACGATGCGCGTGACGAGGGCGGCCGCGAGAAGTCCGGCCATTGAATAAAGGCCGAGCTGGGCGAGCCCCGGGAAGCCGGAGGGCAGAAGCGACGCAAATCCGCACAGCGATGTCAGAAGACCCAGCCGGACGGTTGGCCACAAGGTGGCGATCCACCGGTCCGTCGGGCGCTCGTTGCCTTGCCGTCGCGCCTGGGTCAGCAGGTAGATGGAATAGTCGACCGACTCGCCGATCAGCGTGACGCCGAAGCCGAGCGTGATGCCGTGCACGACCCCGAAGCCGAGCGCGACGGCGACCGTACCCGCGAGCGCACCCGAGGCGACCGGGAGCAATCCGAGCACGACGGTCAGGGCCGAGCGGTACACGATGACGAGGAGCAGCGCGATCAGGACGGAGCTCAGCGCCGACAGCCGCACCGCCTCGTGGACGATCGTCGCGCGCGCGTTGACCGCGAAGACCGGTGGGCCGGTCATCCGCAGCTTCAGTGGGCCGAGCGCGCCATCGGACGCTCGAATGGCGTTGAAGGCGCCCCGAATGAGTGCGATGGCCCACTCCTGCGCGTCGGTGTCGGAGCCCTGCGCCCGGATCTGCGCAATGAGCACCGCTTCGCTGCCATCGCGCGACGACCAGGCGCCGCTCTCGCTGCGGGGGGCGTTCCGCGGTATCAGCTGGTCGAGCGTGGCCAGAGTCTCGCCGGTCGGATCGGCGAGCAGGAGGTCCTTGGTGAAGAACCCGGTCGGGTTCGCGAGCGAGTCGATGCTGTCGCCGATCGCGGCCTTTAGCCCCGCGATCGAGAAGCGCTGCTCGGTGACCTCGGCGCTCAGCAGGTAGCGATTGGAGAACACGAACGCATGGTCCGCGGTCGAGGTTCCGCCGGCGCCGTTCTCGACCGACACGAACTGCGTGCCCGCCCGCAGCCGCTTCGCGAGTTCGATCGAGGCGCGGGCGCGGGCCGGCGCATCGCCGCCGTCGATCGCGAGGAGCACCAGGCGCGAGGCGAGGCCATCACGGAGCTCATCGACGAGCAGCTGCTGCTCCGCCGTCGGGTGCGCCGGCAGGAACGCCGACAGGTCCGCGGTGAAGCGCGCACGCGCGACGATCAGCGCGCCCACGGCGAGTAGCGCTATCCAGGCGACGACGGGAAGGGTGCGCCGCGTCATCAGGACGTGGGGGCAGAGGTGAGCGTCATCACCGAGCGATCGCCGTTGGCGCGCTCGATGGTCACGGCCCGGATCGCCTCGAGCGTGCCCTCGATGCGCACGCTCACGAGCTCGGCGGTCATGCTCGCGATCGCCGGCGTAAGCAGGAGCGTCCAGGCCTCGCCCGACGTCGTGAGCTTGATGCGGAAGGACCGCTCGAGCGCCGCGCGATCACCCGCAAGCGTGGCGCGGATGCTGTCGATGTAGGGCGCGATCTGCGGGTAATCGGCGAGCGTCGCGTGGTAAGTCCGCTTGCCGCGTTCAACCGTGAGTGCGTTGCCATCGAGGACGAGCCGCTCCGGGCGCGGCTTCAGCGTGCGCTTCTCGAGGTGATCGGGCGCATCGAAGAAGAGCTCGCCGGATGCCTCGACCGGCCGGTCGAGCACCGCCGTCGTGAACCGCTCGGTGAAGCCATCGTGGCGGTGCGGGTGCGCACGCAAGCGCGCGAGCAGCTCATCGAGCGCGGCGTCGTTCGGCGCGGCAGCCGCGCCCGCGCCGACGAGCAGCGCGACGGCCAGCGCGGCTACGCTCAGCGTGCGCGAAGCCGTGCTCATGGCGCGAGAACCATCGCCGCCGGCGCTCGCGGCTTCCAGAAATCGAAGTAGTTGTACCAGTTGTACGGCGCCTCACGGCAGTAGCGCTCGACGATGGCCGCGTACGCGTGCACCGCGGCGCGCACCGCCGCGGGGCGGGCCGCGGGTGCGACGTTCGTGAAATCCGCGACCGGCTCGAACACGACACGGTACCGGTTCCGACCGACGTAGAGTCCCGCGATGAAGAAGACGGGCCGGCGCAGCATCGCGGCGACGCGCATCGGACCCGTCGGGAACTCGGCCGGGGATCCCAGGAACATCACGGGCTCGCTTTCCTCGCCGCCGGGCGAGCGATCGCCGAGCATGCCGACGAAGGAGCCCGCCTCGAGCCGTGAGCGGATCTCGAGCATCGCCGAGACGTGGCCGAGCTCGACAATGTCGGCGTTGAGTGCCGGATTGATGGCGCCGAGGATCGCGGTGATCTTGCGCGCGTTGTCGGGGTACATCGCCATCGCGACCTCGAGGCCCACCTGCTGGTGTCCGACCGAGCGAATCACCTCGAAGCTACCGAGATGCGCTCCCATCAGGAACGCGCCTTCGCCGCGCGCGTTGGCCGCGCGCACGAGGGCCTCGCCCTCGATCGCGACCTCGAATGCATCGTAGCGGCCGTTCAGGAAGAAGACGCGATCGTGGACGGTCGTCGCGAACGTGAGTATCTGGCGATAGACGTCCGCAACGCCGGCCGTCCGTCCGAGCACACGACTGAGATAGTGCCGCGCGTGGAAGCGCGCTCGCGGCGCAAAGAGCAGGAAGTAGAGCGCGATCCCGTGCAGGATCTGGCGTGTCGCCGCGCGCCCCAGCCGGAGCGACAGCCAGGTCATCAGCCGGAGGAGCGTCTGCGAGCCGCGCTCGGCGGTCCGCGCCCAGTCCGCCGGTACCGCCGCCGTCTCCGCCGTCACCCGGGTCGGGCGCGCGGGCTCCGGCACGGTGGACGTCACGCAGATCACGGCCGTCGCGACGATCCGGTCGGGCGTGGAAATGCTCACCTTGAACTTGCCTGCCTCGCGCTCGTAGTCGAGCGTGAGCGCCTCGCCCGGCCGCACGGTGCTCAGGAACTTGCCGGCCGCGATCGTGCAGCCGGCGATCGGGACGTTCTCGTGGGTGGCGAGCGCATGGAGCGCCTCGTCGAGGAGCACCACGCCCGGCACGATCGGGTTCCCGGGGAAGTGGCCGGCGAATGCGGGGTGGTCCGCGGGAATGGTCAGCGAGAGGTGCGCGGGCATGGAGTCGCCGTCGGCGCCTTCGGTCTCAGCGACCGCGGAGCAGGGTCTCGAGCACGTGTTTCGGGATCTTGCCGGTCGCGTTGCGCGCTATCTCCGCGACGAAGAGGAGCGGCCGGGGCAGGAAGACGGGATCGAGGCGATCGCGCAGCGCTTGTGTGATCGTCACCGCATCGAGCGTCGGGGCGACGACGAGCGCGGCGAGGCGCGCGACGCCGGAGTCGGGATCCTCGTCCTGCACGACGAAGACGCCATCGACGACGCCCGGAATGCTGGTGAGCTGGTGGTTGAGGTAGCCGATCGAGCTGCGCTTGCCGGCGATGTTCACGAGATCGCCCGTGCGCCCGCGGAGCTGGAAGCGGTCCTCGCCCGTGACTTCGAGCACATCGCCCATGGGCGTTCGCGTCTCGACGTGGCCGCCGTGCACCCAGGTGTGCTCACCCTCGATGTCGATCCTGACGCCCGGGAAGAGCTGCCAGTCCTCGGCCGCCGTCGTGCGCCGGCTCGCCATCTGGCCGGTCTCGGTGGAACCGTAGATCTCGAGGAGCGGGGCGCCAAAGCGCGCCTCGACCTGGCGCGCGAGGTCGAGGGCGAGCGGCGCCGTGGCCGAGACGATGAGCGCGAGCTCCGGGAGCGGTGATTCGGCGGCGAGGAGTGCACGCAGGTGCACAGGCGTCGAGACGAGGATGCGCGGCGCCGGAACGGCCTCGAGCGCAGAGGCAATGTCTGCCGGGAAGAACGGGCGTTCGGCGCAGAGCGCATGGCCGGACTGCAAGGGCAGGAGTACCGACGACTCGAAACCGTACATGTGCTGGGGCGGTACGGTCGCGACGACCGTCGCGCGCCGGTAGGCACCGAGCCCGAGCCGGATGGCCTCGACGGTGACCGCGTCCGCGAGCCGACCCCAGGTCTTGGGATGGGGAACCGGAAGACCCGTGGATCCCGACGTGAACACGTACGCGACGAGTGCATCGGCGGCGATGAGCGGCACGCGAAAGCCTTCCGCGCGCGGCGCACAGCCGCCGTGGACGGACGCCTGCGGCAGGTCGATCGAGCAGTCGTCCTCGTCCGTGAGGCAGATCGCATCCGCTGCGAAGCGCCGGAGCTGGCGGATGACCTCGGGCGTATGCGTCGAGGGCAGCAGGCTGATGCGGTCAGAGACAATCGCCGCGGCGAGTCCGACCGCGAAGTGATAGCGATCCTGGCAGGCGTTGAGCACGTGGCGCGTCGAGGGCAGCATCGCCGCGACGCGCGCGACGTCGGCGAGGAAGCGGGCCGCAGTAAGCGGCTCGCCGCGGCGATACGCGACGATCTCCTGGGGCGCTGCGTGCGCGATCAGGGGAACGACGGCGACGGCTTCGGGGCGGCGCACGGTGGGCTCAGGCGCGCCGCGTCGCGACGGAGTCCTGCGGGCCGGCGGCGATGATCCGCATGCTCGCGAGAAATCCGCGGTGGTGCAGGCCTGGCAGCACGCGGCGCCGGATGAGGTACTCGACCGCGAACATGAGCGCGATCAGAACGATGCACCCGAAGTTCGCAAACGCGGACCAGACGGGGAGCGGCGCGGCCGCATAGAGGATTACGAGGAGCACGGCAATCGCGATGAAGAATACGGTCCAGGCGACCGTGACGCGGCGCGTGTAGCGCTCGACATCGGGTGGCAGCACGCCGTGCACCATCGCAGCGAAGCGCGAACAAAGCGGTACGCGGCCCTGGCCGAGAGTCCGCCCGAAGCCAATGGCAAGGAGCACGTAGGCGCCGGCCTGCTGGATCAGGTAGAGCCACGCGAAGTGCGACTTGAGATCGTCGAAACGGATGATCGCGATGCCGGCGAGAAGCCCGCAGCCGGCGAGGGCGAGCGCGCGGTGCCGGGAGCGCCAGGCGAACGCGAGCGCCGCGAGCGCAATCGGCGCGAGCGCGAGGACCGCGCCCAAGGCCTCGTGGCCGGGAGTGGCATTCGTCAGGTGGGCAAGCACCGCGTACGCGAGAGCGCCGACGCCGATTGCGATGCCCCGTGCGACCCGGGACGCGGCCCGCACTATTTGGTCCTCTGCGCCGCTACGAACTCCGCGAGTGACCGGAGCGACCGGAAGATCTGGTGGTTCTCCTCGCTCTCGGCACGGATCTCGACGCCGTAGTGCTTGGAGACGACGAGGGCGATCTCGAGGATGTCGATCGAATCGAGGCCGAGCCCCTCGCGGTAGAGCGGCGCCTCGGGGTCGATGCCGGCAGCCGGGACGTCGAGGTTGAGCGCCTCGGTGATGAGTCGGGCGATCTCTCGTTCCAGATCAGCGTTGGCGGCGGCTTGCGCGGATTGCATCAGGACCCTTGATTGATCAGGCGGTGCCGTCGTCTGGGCGCAACCGTGGAGTGACCGGTCGGTGGCCGGGCGGCGACAGGCAAAGGGGGTCACGCCCCTTCCGTTGGCCCCGATCGACGGGGTCCGGCCCCCGCCGAACGCCGGTCATTATATCGGCGGAGGCCCCGAACGCAACCAATCGCCCGCCGGCGACTCTTTATAAATCAAAGATATAGGAGAGTCTTGCGGACGGCGCCGGGCGGTCAGCGGTCTTTGAGCCTGCGGGCAATCAGGAGCGGTGAACGCACGAGGGCGCCGATGAGGAGGCGCGCGTGCATCCAGCTCAAGAGCGCATTGTCGCGGCCGTAGCGGAAATGCGAGACGCCGCCCTGAGCCGGGCTGAAATACCGGACCGCCGCGGGCAGGTTCACCGCGGGCACGCCGCGCCACGCGAGCCTGACGACCGCCTCGACGTCGAAGTCGAAGCGCCGCATCCAGGGCACGCGTTCCATGATCGCGGCGAGCGGCGCCGCCGGGTACACGCGAAACCCGAACAGCGAGTCGTGGACGCCGCTCCACAGGGTCTCGAGGTTCGCGAACCAGTTGGAGATGCGCCGGCCGCGCACGCGCACGAGGGGCGCGCTCGAGTCGAAGATCGGATCGCCGAGGATCATCGCATCGGGCTCCCTGCGCGAGGCGGCCATGAAGTCGGGAATCCGGTCGGGCGGATGCTGGCCGTCCGCATCCATCGTCAGCACGTGCGTGAATCCGCCCGCGAGCGCCTCCCTGAGGCCCCGGAGAACCGCCGCGCCCTTGCCGCCGTTGGCTGGCAAGACGATCACGCGGAGTGCGCGGTCATGCTCGGCGAGAGCGAGGAGTGGTGCCGTCGTGCCGTCGGTGCTGCCATCGACGACGACCCACACCGGCGACCACTGGCGACGCGCGGCGGCGACCGTCTCGAGTCCGCGGACTCCCGGGTTGTAGCTCGGGATCAGCACGAGGTGGGTGGCGGAAGCAGGGACCACGTGACGTCCTAGTGAGCCGGCGCGGAAGCGCTGAGCCAGCTGGTCTGCAGTGAGGTCGCAAGCTCGGCGCGAAAGTAGGCCTCGAGCGTCCGATCGAACTCGCGCGCGTCCTCGGGCGGATCGAAACGCCGCCCGAGCCGCACACGATAGGTGATCGGGAGGCGCACGGGCCTCAAGAGCGAGCGGCCCTTGCTGAGGTACGGCGAGTCGGTCTCGACGAGCAGCGTCTGCACGGGTGTCTGCGCGAGCTTCGCCACGAGACCGACGCCGCCGATGAACGGGCTCACCGGCGCGCGCCGGGTGCGGGTTGCCTCCGGAAACACGAGCACGACCGCGCCCGTCGCGAGCTCGGCGACGGCCTCGCGCAGCATGCGCCGCGGCGGTTCGTTGCGGATGTAGCCGGCGAGGCGCGCGCCGGCGCCAAGCAGTACGTTGTTCATGATCATCGACTTCATGATGCAGACGACATTCGGGTGGCGCGTGACCATCAGGATCGCATCGATCACCGTCGGATGGTTCGGCGCGAGGATAACCGCGGAGCCCCCGTTGAGCGCATCGATCGCGCCGAGATCAAGCCGGTAGATGCCGGTGACACGGATCCAGACGACGAAAAGCCGAAAGCCCCGCTGGATGCCGAGTCGACCGATGCGCGTGCCGAGGTGATCATCGAGGACCAGGTAGAGTGGCAGCGCCACCACCGTCCACGCGAGGCAGATGAGCGCGAAGACGACGAGCGCGACATAGAGCCGTGCGGCGTCGAAGGCAACCCTCAGCCAGTGCATGACGATCGAATCATGGCACGTTCCCGGTTTCGACCAGCCGCGAGGATTTTCCGACCATCCACGCGATTCCGAAACCCCCCGCCCAATAATTGTGGCGTCGCACGAGCGGGCTCGGCAGGAACGCGGCGCCGGCGAGGGTGTCGTAGCGGACGAACGCGCCGACCCAGACCTTCGGGTAGCGGCGCGACAGCGCCGCAATGCTCTCGGTCCCCGAATAGCCCCCGGGCGCCTGGTATCCCGGGCGCACGGGCGTGACGAACTCGGGCGCGACCGAATAGAAGTAGGAGTGGTACGCGCGATCGCCGAAGAGCGGTCCCGTCAGGAGCCCCACGTTGAGTCCCTCGTGGCCGCCGGGATCGCGCCAATCGAGGTTGAGACGCGGCGCGAAAAACCAGCCAATGGCGCGCGGGTCGTGTTCGATCGTGACCGCGCGGCGGACGGGGAGGCGAAGGTCGAGGCGCAACCGCCCGTCAGCCGGCTGCCACAGGTGCACGTCGAGAGACGGGCCAATCTCGAAGGTGGGTCGCAAGTCCGGCATGCCGGCACGCGCGTCGTTGCCACTGCTCCTGACCGGCGTGGTTGCATTGACGCTGACGTTGAATTCGACCCAGCGGTTGTGGAAGAAGAGCCCGCGCACGCCGTCGCGGTCCGACTTCAGGAACGTACCGCGGTAGAGGAAGTAGACGACGGGCAGCGGATAGACGTGCGATTGGTCAGCACCGCGATAGTCCTCGAACGCAAACGCGCCGACGCCGAGGCCGAGTTCCCAGAGCGGCGCCTCGGTGGCCCGTGCGGGCGCGCTCCCGAAAAGCAGGCTGGCGAGGCCGAGGAGCGCGGCGCGCCGGAGCGCTCGTGCCCTCATCGGGCGCGTACGCCGACGGGCAGCGGATCGCCGACGGCCTCGATCTCGACGAGGAGTTCGCTTCGGCAGATGTCGGCCTTGAGGTACAGGATCGGGTTTGACGGCGCGAGCCCGGCGATCAACTCCTCGTCGATGGCCGCGAGGTCTGAGGCATGGCGAACATACGCCTTGTAGCGGAAGTTCTCGGGGACGAAACGCGGCGCAGCGCCGCCCCGGTTGGCCTCGTCGATCAGAGTCCGGACGTTGCGCACCGCTTCGCGCGCCTGGGCGCGCGCGTCGTTCGGGTGGACGCTCAGGTGCCCGACGATGCTGGCGGTGCCGGAGATGAAGAGCGCCCCGCCGAGCTCCGGCGGTGCGAGGGCGGCACGCGAGAACGTCGGGCTGTCGGGGCCGTAGTCGCGCGGGTAGTGGTACGCGCTCAGTTGCCGCGGGTTCTCGATCGCGCGCGGCGGGAACGCGCCTGCGAGGAAGTAGACGACGAGCGGGGAGCCGGCCGGGGAGCCGAGCGCACAGGCTGCCGGCACGTCGCCCTCGACCGCGCGCGCGCCCTGCACGAAGGCGGCGCGGCGCGCGGTGTTGAACTGCCGGTAGCGTTCGCCGAACTCATCCACCGCCGTGATAGCGCCGAGGTAATTCCAGATGCGAAGCGGATAAGGGCAGTCGAGTTCGCGCAGCGCCTGAAAGATCTCCGCGTACGCTTCCGTCGTCGCGTCGCGAAGCGAGCTAACGCCGCGACCGCGCTCGTTGCCGTCCAGGACCTCCGTTATTTCTATGCAGCCGAAGAGCACCGCGCCGCCCCGCCGGTAGCGGACGCGTCCGAGTCGACCGGAGACGAGCGGACTCTCGAGACGCCACGCCTCGAAGGCAAGATCACCGGACCCGAGGAGCGGCAGGCCGACGCGGATGCTCGGCACCTCGCCCGTCGCGGGGACGTCGGGCGCGAGTCCGATCGGGACGAGGCCGAGCACGGAGTCCCACCACGACGCAGGCACCGCGCGAAGCGCCGCGCGCGAGAGGCAATCGAGCCTGAGCGCCGGGAAGTTCGCCGGCAGCGGAACGCTAGCCACCCGGCAGCACCGGCTTGATGTCGGCGGCGTGCTTGCGATAGGCGAGCGCGGTGCGCCGGAGGTTGAAGATCGACACGAAGTAGTAGACCGCCTTGAACGCGCGCAGCGATCCCCAGATCGGCGTCTTGCCGAAGATGTCGCCCGCGAGCACGGAGAGGATCGCATTTTTCATGCGCAGGTCGTTGCGCGGGTTCATGAACAGCTCGCGCATCGTCGGGTTCGTGATCCGGTAGATGAACCACGAGAACACCCTGGGACCGCGGCGCATCGTCCGGTCGAAGCGGCGGCGCACGGCGCGCGCGTGCGCGCGATCGTCGAGGCACGCCTCGACGACTGCGGCGCCCTCGACGGCGCTGTTCATCGCGAGCCAGACGCCCGAGGAGAAGACGGGGTCGACGAACGCGTAGGCGTCGCCGATCAGGATGTAGTGCGGACCGTGGCTGTGGCTCGAGGTATAGGAGTAGTTGCCGGTTGCCTCGGCGGCGGTGACGAGCGTCGCGTCCTTCAGGCGCTCGGCGAGCGGCTCGCAGAGCGCGATCGTGGCGAGGAGGTACTCGGACACCGGCACGTCGCGTGCCTTCATGTAGGCGGGCCACACCACCGCCCCGATGCTGGTCGTGCCGTCGGCGAGCGGAATGACCCAGAACCAGCCGTGGTCGAACCAGTAGATCGAGATGTCGCCGGCGTGCTTTTCGGCGCGCAGCGCCACGCCGCGGAAGTGGCCGTACATCGCGGCGCTGTTGTGCTTGCGGTTGCGCTTCTTCGCGTCGAGGCGGGTTGCGAGGAAAGTATCGCGGCCCGAGGCGTCGACGAGGAACCGGGCACGCCAGGCGCTCGATTCATCGGCGGCGTCCACCGCGGTCACGAGT
>CAYNCY010000045.1:0-13778 GCA_964395195.1 uncultured Steroidobacteraceae bacterium | reverse complement strand
GCGACGACGCTCGATGAATACCGCAAGTACATCGAGAAGGACGCGGCGCTCGAGCGTCGCTTCCAGAAGGTCCTGGTCAATGAGCCCTCGGTCGAGGACACGATCGCCATTCTCCGCGGCCTCAAGGAGCGCTACGCGGTGCACCACAAGGTGCAGATCACCGACCCCGCGATCGTCGCCGCGGCGACGCTCTCGCACCGCTACATCGCGGACCGCCAGCTTCCCGACAAGGCGATCGACCTGATCGACGAGGCGGCATCGCGCATCCGCATGGAGATGGACTCCAAGCCCGAGGAGATGGACCGCCTCGATCGGCGCGTGATCCAGCTCAAGATGGAGCGCGAGGCGTTGCGCAAGGAGAAGGATCCCTCCTCGAAGAAGCGCCTCGAACAGATTGAAGAGACCGTGCGCGGGCTCGAGCGCGAGTACGCCGATCTCGATGAGATCTGGAAGCGCGAAAAAGCGGCCTCCCAGGGCGAGGCGCAGATCAAGGAGCAGCTCGAGCGCGCGCGCCTCGACTTCGAGGCGGCGCGGCGCGCGAGCGACCTCGGGCGCATGTCGGAGCTTCAGTACGGGCGGATCCCCGAGCTCGAGAAGCGCTTGAAGTCCGCGCAGGACGCCGACGCCAATGCGCCGACGCTCGTGCGCAACAAGGTGACCGAGGAGGAGATCGCCGAGGTCGTCTCGAAGTGGACCGGCATCCCGGTCGCGAAGATGCTCGAGGGTGAGAAGGACAAGCTCCTGCGGATGGAAGAGTCGATCGAGACCCGCGTCGTCGGCCAGAACGAGGCGGTGCGCGCGGTCGCGGATGCGATCCGCCGTGCGCGCGCGGGGCTCTCCGATCCCAACCGCCCGAGCGGCTCGTTCCTGTTCCTGGGTCCCACCGGCGTCGGCAAGACCGAGCTCACCAAGGCCCTCGCCGAGTTCCTGTTCGACACCGAGGATGCGCTCGTGCGCATCGACATGAGCGAGTTCATGGAGAAGCACTCGGTCGCGCGGATGATCGGCGCGCCTCCGGGCTACGTCGGCTACGAGGAGGGCGGCTACCTGACCGAGGCGGTCCGGCGCCGTCCGTACGCGGTGATCCTGCTCGATGAGATCGAGAAGGCGCATCCGGATGTCTTCAACGTGCTGCTGCAGGTGCTCGACGACGGCCGGCTTACCGACGGGCAGGGGCGCACGGTCGACTTCCGCAACACCGTCATCGTGATGACCTCGAACCTGGGCTCGCACGTGATACAGGAGACGGCCGGCGAGAAGAACTACGAGCGCATGAAGGCCGCCGTGCTCGAGATCGTCGGCGGCCACTTCAGGCCCGAGTTCATCAACCGGATCGACGACATCGTCGTCTTCCACCCGCTCGGGCGCGGCGAGATCCGGCGCATCGTCGACATCCAGCTCGGCTACCTCAGGAAGCGCCTCGCCGAGCGCGAGATCGCGCTCGAGCTCGATGACGGTGCGCGCGATCGCCTCGGCGAAGCCGGGTTCGATCCCGTCTACGGCGCGCGGCCGCTCAAGCGCGCGATCCAGCAGCAGCTCGAGAATCCGCTCGCGCAGCGGATCCTGAAGAACGACTTCGGCCCTGGCGACACGATCAAAGTGTCGGCGGTCGAAGGTGCGCTCAGCTTCGCGAAGGCGCGGCGCGTCGCCGCGTGAGCGGGGCGCACTGCTATCATCCGCACCGCCCGGGGCGCTTGCGCCCCGGCACGCGAGGGCGCCTTGCGCCCCGCGACGCTCGCTAGTCGGAGTCCGGTCGATGCCTATCTATGAGTACCAGTGCGCGGCGTGCGGTGCGCACCACGAAACGATCCAGAAGATGAGCGAGGCGCCGCTCAAGAAGTGCCCCGAGTGCGGCAAGCTCAAGCTGACGCGTCTCATCTCGGCGCCCGTGTTTCGCCTCAAGGGCGGCGGCTGGTACGAGACCGACTTCAAGTCGGACTCGGAGTCGAAGCGAAACCTCGCCGGGGACGAGAAACCCGACAAGGCGGAGGCGCCCGCCAAGGACACGAAGCCGGACGCCGCGAAGCCGGACAAACCCGCCGCGACCGAGACCAAGGCCGAGGCCCCGGCCGCCAAGGCGGAGCCCACCAAGGCGACGAAGTCGGCGAGCAAGACCTCGAAGGCCCGGCCCGCCCGCCGCACCCCCCCGAAGGCCTCGCGGCGCCGCTGAAGCCGCCCGGAAGGGCGGTTCCCGGCCTCTGCGCCTTGCCACCCGCAAGGACGCGCCCGTAACATCGCCGGCTCCCCACGCGCGGGTCCTCGAGACGAAGCATGCGGTCCCATTACTGCGGTCAGGTCAACGAATCCCTCATCGGCCAGACGGTCACGGTCGCCGGCTGGGTGCACCGGCGCCGCGACCACGGCGGCGTGATCTTCGTGGACCTTCGGGACCGCGACGGCCTGCTGCAGATCGTGTTCGATCCGGACCAGGCCGGCATGTTTGCCGAGGCCGAGAAGGTGCGCGGCGAGTACGTGCTCGCGGTCGTCGGCGAGGTCCGCCGCCGTCCCGCCGGGACCGCGAACGCGAACCTGGGCTCAGGCCAGGTCGAGCTCCTCGCCCGCGTGCTCACCGTTCTCAACCGCTCGGAGGCGCTGCCCTTCCAGCTCGATGAGGACGTGCGCGAGGAGGTCCGGCTCAAGTACCGCTACATCGACTTGAGGCGCGAGGTGATGCAGAAGCGCCTGCTGCTGCGCCACGAGGCGACGCGCGCGATCCGCCGCTATCTCGACAGCCACCGCTTCGTCGACATCGAGACGCCGATGCTGACCAAGGCGACGCCCGAGGGCGCCCGCGACTACCTCGTGCCCTCGCGCACGCACCCTGGCAAGTTCTTCGCGCTGCCGCAGTCGCCACAGATCTTCAAGCAGCTCCTGATGATCAGCGGCTTCGACCGCTACTACCAGATCGTGCGCTGCTTTCGGGACGAGGACTTGAGGGCCGACCGGCAACCCGACTTCACCCAGGTCGACATCGAGACGTCCTTCCTCGAGCAGGGCCAGATCATGGACCTGATGGAAGGGCTGGTCCGCACGCTCTTTCGCGAGGTACTCAGCGTCGACCTGCCGGCGCCCTTTCCGCGCATGGGCTACGCCGAGGCGATGCGCCGCTACGGCTCGGACAAGCCCGACCTGCGGATCCCGCTCGAGCTCATCGACGTCGGCGATCTGGTCAGGGCGACCGAGTTCAAGGTGTTCGCGGGTCCCGCGAACTCACCCGAAGGACGCGTCGCGGCGCTGCGGGTTCCAAAGGGCGGCGAGCTCTCGCGCAGCCAGATCGATGAGTACACCGCGCACGTCGCGCGCTTCGGCGCCAAGGGCCTTGCGTACATCAAGGTCAACGACCCGGCCAAGGGGCGCGAAGGCCTGCAGTCGCCGATCCTGAAGTTCCTGTCGGACGAGGCGATCGCGGGCATCCTCGCGCGCACGGGCGCGGCAGCGGGCGATCTCGTCTTCTTCGGCGCCGACCGCGCGACCGTCGTCAACGACAGCCTCGGGCAGCTGCGCCTCAAGGTGGCCGCCGATCGCAACCTCATCGAGAACGCGTGGCGTCCGCTCTGGGTCGTCGACTTCCCGATGTTCGAGCACGACACCGAGGCCGGTCGCTGGGTCGCGATGCACCATCCCTTCACGGCCCCGGTGGAGGACGATGCCGCCGCGCTCACGGCGCGCCCGGGCAGCGCCATCGCGCGGGCGTATGACTGCGTGCTGAACGGCTCCGAGATCGGCGGCGGCTCGGTGCGCATCCACCGCGAGGAGATGCAGTCGGCCGTGTTCTCGCTCCTCGGCATCGCGCCCGAGGAGGCGCGCAAGAAGTTCGGCTTCCTGCTCGATGCGCTCAAGTACGGCGCACCGCCGCACGGCGGCATCGCCTTCGGACTCGACCGGCTGATCATGCTGATGACGGGTGCCGACAGCATCCGCGAGGTCATCGCCTTCCCGAAGACGCAGACCGCCTACTGCCCGCTCACCGAGGCGCCGACCGAGGTCAGCGAGCAGCAGCTGAAGGACCTTCACATCCGGCTTCGTCCGAGTGCCTGAGCGGCCGAGCGTCCTCACGACGCACGGCCTCTGGAACACGGGGCTCGAGGCGACGATCCTGAGGCAGCGCCTCGCGCGCCGCGGCTTCGCCGTCAGCGCCTTCCACTACCGCTCGGTGACGGCCACGGTCGGGGCGGCGATCGCGGAGTTTCGAAGCGCGGTGCTCGAGCTCCCGCCGCCCGTGCACCTCGTCGGCCACAGTCTCGGCGGCCTCGTGGTGCTGAGGCTCCTCGAGCTCCACCCGGACCTGCCGATCGGGCGCGTCGTGCTCCTCGGCTCCCCCGTCAACGGCAGCGAGTCCGCGCGCACGGTGATCCGCTTGCCGGGCGCGGCGTGGCTCTTCGGGCCGCTCGCCGATGCCGAGCTCGTGCGGCCGGAGCCGCGGATCTGGCGCCATCCGTTCCCGATCGGCGTGATCGCGGGCTCGAGCTCCCTGTCCTTCGGGCGCCTCTTCAATCAGTTGCCGGAGCCGAACGACGGTACGGTCACCGTCGAGGAGACGCGCCTCGAGGGCGCGACCGAGCACCTCGTGCTCCCGGTGAGTCACACCGGCATGATGTTCGCTGAAAGCGTGGTCGAGGCGATCGCGGCCTTTCTCGCGACCGGTCGCTTCAGCGCTTGAGCTGCTTGAGTCGGTAGAGCGCCTCGAGCGCCTCGCGCGGCGTCAGCACGTCGGGGTCGAGTCGCGCGAGTTCCTCGAGAACGCGATCGGCAGCTGCGGCGGGCGCCGCCGTCGGTGCCGGGGCGGCGAAACTCAGCTCCGCCTGCGGTCCCGGCGGTTTGGTGTCGTGCTCGCGGCGCTCGAGCGTCGCAAGGTAGGTACGCGCCGCCGCGATGACCTCGCGCGGCACGCCGGCGAGCCGCGCGACCTGGAGGCCGTAGCTCTGGTTCGCGGGGCCGGCCTTCACCGCGTGCAGGAACACGAGCGACTCGCCGTGCTCGGTCGCATCGAGATGCACGTTGCCAACGCCCGTCGCCTGCTCGGCGAGCGCCGTCAGTTCGAAGTAGTGCGTCGCAAAGAGTGTGAACGCCCGTACGCGCCGCGCCATGTGCTCGGCCGCGGCCCAGGCGAGCGAGAGCCCGTCGAACGTACTCGTGCCGCGGCCGATCTCATCCATCAGCACGAGGCTCGAGCCCGTGGCGTTGTTGAGGATGTTTGCCGTCTCGGTCATCTCGACCATGAATGTCGAGCGGCCGCCTGCCAGGTCGTCCGCCGCGCCGATGCGCGTGAAGATCCGGTCGGTGGGTCCGAGCACGGCGCGCTCGGCCGGCACGAAGCTGCCGATGCGCGCCATGATCACGATCAGCGCGATCTGTCGCATGTAGGTCGACTTGCCGCCCATGTTGGGGCCAGTGATCACGAGCATGCGGTGTCGCTCGTCGAGCTCGAGGTCGTTCGGCACGAACGGCCGCGCGAGCACGCTCTCGACCACGGGATGGCGCCCGCCGATGATATCGAGCCGGGGCTCCGCGACGAGCTCGGGTGCCGTGAGCCGAAGCTCGAGCGCCCGGCTCGCGAGATTGGCGAGGACGTCGAGGAGCGCGAGCGCGCGGGCGCTCGCCTGCAGTGCCGCGAGCGCCTCGAGCAGGCGGTCGAGCAGGCCCTCGTACAGTGACTTCTCGCGCGCGAGCGAGCGATCGCGCGCACCAAGCACCTTGCCCTCGAATTCGGCGAGCTCCGGCGTCAGGAAGCGCTCCGCGTTCTTGACGGTCTGGCGGCGCACGTAGTCGGGCGGCGCGTTCTCGGCATCGCGCCGGTTGAGCTCGATGAAGAAGCCCGAGACCCGGTTGTAGGCGAGCTTGAGGCTCGACAGTCCCGTCCGGGCGCGCTCGCGCGCCTCGAGTTCGAGCAGGTAGCTGTCGGTGTCGGTCGCAATGTGCCGCAACTCGTCGAGCTCGGCATCGAAGCCGGGCGCAATCACGCCCCCGTCCCTCAGGAAGTGCGGCGGTGATTCGACGATCGCGGCACCGAGCAGCGTCGCGAGCGCCGGGTGCCCCGCGAGCGGAGCTTCGAGCGTCGCGAGGAGCGGGGAGTCGTGGCGCGCGACCAGAGCGCCGAGCGTGGGGAGCGCGGCGAGGGCGCCGCGCAGCTGCGCGAGGTCGCGCGGGCGTGCGCTGCGCAGCGCGACGCGGCCGAGCACGCGCTCGATGTCGCCGATGCCGCCGAGCTGACCGCGCACTTCCTAGAGCCGGCCGCCGTCGATGAGCGTCTTGAGTGCCTGGTAGCGGGCGCGAAGCGCCAGATCGTCGCGCAGTGGCCGCCCGATCCAGCGGCGGAGTTCCCGCGCCCCCATGCTGGTCGAGGTGCGATCGAGGACGCCGGCGAGCGTGTGCTCGCCGCGGCCACCGAGGCTGGCATCGAGCTCGAGGTTGCGGCGGGTCGCGGCGTCGATGAGGACGCCCGCGTCCCGCTCCTCGGTCACGACACCCGTGAGGTGCGGCAGGGCCTGGCGCTGCGTCTCCTGCACGTACTGGAGGAGGGCGCCCGCCGCGGTCACCGCGAGGGGCTTGTCGGCGCAACCGAAGCCGGCGAGATCGAGGACGCCGAACTGCTGGCAGAGGAGGCGGTTCGCGACGCCGAGCTCGAAGTGCCACGGCGCGCGCGAGCGCGCACCGGGGAGCGACGCCGCGAGGCTGCCCTCCGCCGCGAGCAGTTCCGCCGGCCGCAGTCGCTCGAGCTCGCCCTCGAGCGCGCCGTCGCCCGCGAGCTCCATCACGCTGAAGCGGCCACTCGCGAGCTCGAGCCAGGCAAGCCCGGCGCGCGGCGGCGCGATGACGGCGGCGGCGACGAGCGTCGCGCGTCGCTCCTCGAGGAGGCCGTCGTCGGTGACCGTCCCCGGCGTCACGATCCTGACGATGCGCCGCTCGATGGGTCCCTTGCTCTTGCCGGGTTCGCCGATCTGCTCGCAGATTGCGACGGACTCGCCGAGCTTCACGAGTCGCGCGAGGTAGTTCTCGAGCGCCGCGACCGGCACGCCCGCCATCGGGATCGGCGCGCCCGCCGACTGCCCGCGCTGGGTGAGCGCGATGTCGAGGAGCGGCGCCGCGCGGCGCGCGTCCTCGTAGAACAGCTCGTAGAAATCCCCCATGCGGTAGAAGAGCAGGATCGCCGGGCACTCGGCCTTGAGCGCCAGGTACTGGGCCATCATCGGCGTGTGGCCGGCGCCGGACGCGGGAGGCGGTGAGGTCGGCGCGGTCATGCGGCGGAACGGGGCTCGTTCATGAAATACTCGTTGGCCATTATCCACGAGGCTCCGGCTGCACCGGGGTCCATTCGCATGGGGCACCCAGAGGACGCTGAGCGCGAGGCCGGGAGCGGGGCGGTTGCCCCGCCGCGGCGCTTCGCATGGCTGCGCCTTCTGCGCGTGCACCACTGGCTCAAGAACCTGCTGCTCGGCGTGCCCTACCTGACCGCGCAGGCCTGGACGCACCCGGGCGCCGCGCGCGCGGCCGGCCTCGGCTTCGTCGCCTTCTCGCTGGTCGCCTCCGCGACCTACGTGCTCAACGACCTCACCGACGTTGCCTTCGACCGGGCGCACGCGGCGAAGCGGCACCGGCCGCTCGCGGCGGGCACGATCGGGACGGCCGCGGCGCTCGCCGTCGCGGCGCTCTTCGGGATCGCGGGGATCCTGCTCGCCTGGCAGGTGGGCACGGCCTTCCTTGGCGTCCTCGTCGCCTACGTGGTGCTGACCTCGCTCTACACGCGACACCTGAAGCGCGTCGCGCTCCTCGACGTCGTCGCGCTCGCGGGCCTCTGGACGCTGAGGCTCGCCGCCGGCGCCGCCGCGATCGCGGTCGATCTCTCGGCGTGGCTCCTGAGCTTCGGTGCGTTCCTCTTCATGAGCCTCTCGCTCGTCAAGCGGGCCGCCGAGCTGCACACCGCGACGGGCGACACTCTGCCCGGGCGCGGCTACCGGCGCCGGGACCTGCCGGTACTCGAGGGCTTCGGGATCGCGACCGGCGTCGTCTCGGTGCTGGTGCTCGCGCTCTTCGTCGACTCGACGCCGGCGGAACTCCACTATCCGCACCACGAGCGGCTGTGGCTCATGTGCCCGGCAATCTGGTACTGGCTCGGACGCGTGTGGCTGATCACCGGGCGCGGCGAGATGCACCACGACCCGATCGTCTTCAGCCTCCGGGACCGCGCGAGCTGGGTCGCACTCGCCGCGGTCGCGGCCGCGTGGGCGGCCGCGCTCGTGAGGTTCTAGTGGGCGCGCCGGCGGGCCCCCTGCGGAGTGTTGGTTCCCAGGCCCGGGTCGCCTGGCTCGCGCTCCTGCTCGGCGTCGTTCTCGTCGCGGCCTTCGACACGGCGCTCAGCCCGAATCGCTACGCGTACTCCGGCGACAGTGCCTCCTACATCGAGATGGCGCACAGCCTGAGGACCGAGGGCAGTGCGCTCGTGACGCCCTGGGAGCTGACCCCCGGCGATCGCGACGCCGTTCCGCAGCCGCTCTTCCCGCCGGGCTTTGCGCTCCTGGTCGCGGCGCTGACGCCGTTCGCCGGCGATGAGCGCACGGCGGCGCTCTGGCCGAGCCGGATTGCGGCGGCGCTCCTGCCCGTGCTGCTCGTGCTGCTGTGGCGTGGGGCCATGGCGCCCGGCGTGCTCCTCCTGGTCGGGCTCTGGTCGCTCGCCTCGCCCGGGGTCCGCGAGTGGCAGTACCTCGCGTACTCGGATGTCACGGCGCTTGCGCTTGCGATCGCCGCGCTCGGTGTCCTTGCGCGCCAGCTCACCGCGCGAGCGCCGCCCGCCCATTCCGGATGGGTGATCGCGGGCGTCCTCGCGGGTGCCTGCTACGCGACCCGCAATGCCGGGCTCGCCGTGCTCGCCGCCGCGTTTGCGACCCTCGGCTACGCGTGGCTGCGCGGCTTTGTCGGCGGGCGCGCGCTGCTCCTCGCGGGGCTTGGCGCCGCCCTGCCGCTCGGGGCCCTCGCGGCCTACGACCGCGCGATGTTCGGCACCCTGTGGCCCTACACGATGCCGCCGTCGGTGCGGCCCTGGACGCTCAACGTCGGTGACCTCGCGCGCGCCCAGCTCGAGGACGCGGCGCTGCCCTGGCGGGTCGGCGAGGGCGTGGCGCCTGGCGTGTACGTGGTCGCACTCGCGCTCGTGTTCGCGGCCGGGGCGCTCGCCTGGTGGCGGACGCGCGCCGAGCGCGCGAGCCACCTCTGGCTCACGCTGCTTGGCGGCTATGCGTTCGGTGGCGCGGTCCTGCTCGTGCTCTCGCGCTCACGCTTCGAGTGGGGGAACCTGATCGACGAGCGCAATACGCTGCAGTACAGCTTCGCGCTCGTGCTCGCGGGGCTGATCGCCGCGGGGGTGCTGCTGCCACCGCGGGCGCGGCGCGTCGGCGCCTGTGTCCTGATCGCGTGCCTGGTCGCGCGCGGCGTCGCGACGGTGCGCGAGGCGGCGGCAGCGCAGGCCGCGACGCCGGACTCCTGGCTCGAGCTCGACCGCGATCAGGCGGTGATGGGAGCCGCGCGCGTGCTGCCCGCGGGGGCGCTCATCGCCTCGAACGCGGCGGTGCTCTTTCGGATCGGCGCGCCGCGCGCGGTGCGCCAGCTCGACGTGGGTGGCGAGGATTCGGACTTCGAGGGGTCGCTCGCACTCATCGCGGCTGCCGCGAACCAACGGCCGGCGGCCTTCCTGTTGGTGTGCAACGAATGGACCTGGAAGTTCTCGGCGTGCCGCGTGGACGCGCCGGTGACGGGGCCCGGGTGCACGCGACTGAGGAGCCGGGCGCCCGTGGTGGCGAGCTGCCGCGTACCCGCGCGAGAGCCGGGCGCAGCCGGGGTGAGGAACGCCCCGGCCACGTCCTGAGGCGAGTTACTTCGCCGCCGTCCCGTCGAGCCAGTCCGCGACGCCGCCGTGCTTCGAGCACGTGCCCTTGTGCGTCTTCGAGTGCGAGAACGTACCGTCCTTGCACTTGGCCGTCGCGCCGTCGGCGCTCGTCGCGGCCGCAGCGGGCTTCGCCGCCGCAGCGGTCGTCGCAGCCTTCGCAGGTGCCGCAGCCGGTGCCGCGGCCGGTGCCGCCGGCGCCGCCGCCTTCATCGCAGTTGCCGGTGCAGGGGCGGCCGCGGCCGGTGCAGCAGCCGGAGTCGCCGCTGCCGCAGGCGCCGCTGCGTCTTTCTTGATGCCGCCGTGCTTGGAGCACGCGCCGCGACCGCCGTGAGGCGAGGTCGAGCCGTCCGTGCACGTGACCGGGCCGCTCGCGGCGTCAGCGAAGCACGGAGCCGAGAAGAGCGCGGCGAGGGCGAGGCCCGACGCCACCATGGCAAGTCTTTTCATCGTAGAGTCCCCCAATAACCGCGCGACCGAAGCCGGTCGTCCGACTCCCCGCGGCGCGCGTGAACCGCAGGATGCTGATGCACCGGGGTGCGATTCGACCCGAAAATCCGACGGAAGGCCATCGCGCGGGGCCGTCGCGCCATGAAGTTCGAGTCATGAAGCCCGGGTCATTTTCCGAACGGATTGTTGAAGTCCCGGGCCACCAACGGCATACTGTATGTATGTACAGACCCGTGGCTTCCCTGCCGTCCTCGCTGACCTCGCCGCCCTCCGGGCGGCAGGGCGGCGCGGACCCGGGTCCCGGGCGCGCCACACCCTCCCGGTCGGTCACCTGACGGTGGAAGGGGCGCGACACGCCGATGCGGAGCTGGCCCGGCTGGCAGTCAGGGTCGGCGACTCCCTCAAGGCCTCCGGCCGCTCGATCACGACCGCGGAGTCCTGCACCGGCGGCTGGATCAGCAAGGCGCTGACCGACGTGCCCGGCAGCTCGCAGTGGTTCGGAACCGGGTTCGTTGCCTACGGCAACCCGGCAAAGACGGCGCTCCTCGGTGTGCTGCCGGCGGAAATTGCCCAGCACGGTGCCGTCAGCGAGGCCGTCGTCAAGGCGATGGCGCTCGGTGCACTCGAGCGGGCCGCGGCGGACGTCGCGGTCGCGGTCTCGGGGATTGCGGGTCCCGATGGCGGGACGCCTGGCAAACCGGTCGGCACCGTCTGGCTCGCGTGGGCCTGGCGGCATGGCAAGTCGTTGCACGTGCAGGCG
Organism: uncultured Steroidobacteraceae bacterium; assembly: GCA_964395195.1. GTDB lineage: Bacteria > Pseudomonadota > Gammaproteobacteria > Steroidobacterales > Steroidobacteraceae > CAIKZZ01. The sequence continues at coordinate 2,694 of CAYNCY010000045.1, read as the reverse complement.
CGCCGCAAGCTCTTCAAGGGCGATCGCGAAGCCGTGCGCCGCAAGACCGTCGCCGGCGCACTCAGTGGGGTGCTTGAACTGTGAACGCGACGCTCGCCCCGATCGCGAAGGATGAGCCGAGTCACCGGCGCGTCTTCTTCGCGCTCTGGCCGGACGCGGCGCTGCGCACCGAACTGCTCGCCACCTTTGGCGCCGCTGCCGAGGGCGCGGGCGGCCGGCCGGTGCCGGCGACGAACCTGCACGTGACGCTCGAGTTCCTGGGCGCCGTCGCCGAGGCGCGGCAAGGCGAGCTCGAGGCGCTCGGTGAGCGCATCGAGATCCCGGCGGCGGAACTCGTGCTCGACACCGTCGATTGGTGGCCACGGCCCGCGCTGCTGGCCGCGGGGTCGCGCGCACCGGCCCAGGCGCTCATCGACCTGCAGGCGGCACTGCGACGGCTCCTCGCGAACGCGGGCTTCAGGGTTGATGCGCGCGCCTACCGCCCGCATGTCACGCTCGCGCGCAAGGTCACGTGCCAGCCGCCGGCTGCCCCGCTCGCGCGCGTCAGCTGGCCGATCCGCGAACTCGCGCTCGTCGAATCGCTGCCTGGCGCCGACGGCTCGCGCTACGCGCCGCTCGCGAGCTGGACGCGCTGATGCGTACGGCGACAAACCGGTCTTTTCCATGGCAAATGACGCTGCCTACCCGGCGGCGTCGTCTGCGACAGTTCAGTTAACACCTCGGAGGTTCAAGGCGATGGAAGACAACCGCAAGAAGGCGCTGGCTGCGGCGCTCGGCCAGATCGAGAAGCAGTTCGGCAAGGGTTCCGTGATGCGCCTCGGCGATGCCTCGCAGGCCATGGATTTCGACGTGATCCCGACCGGTTCGCTCGCGCTCGACATCGCCCTCGGCGTCGGTGGGCTGCCGCGTGGTCGCGTGGTCGAGATCTACGGCCCTGAGTCCTCCGGCAAGACGACGCTTACGCTCGAAGTGATCGCGCAGTGCCAGCGTCTCGGCGGCACCGCGGCGTTCGTCGATGCCGAGCACGCGCTCGACCCGACCTACGCCGAGAAGCTCGGCGTCAAGGTCGATGACCTCCTGGTCTCGCAGCCCGACACCGGCGAGCAGGCGCTCGAGATCACCGACATGCTCGTGCGCTCGGGCGCGGTCGACATCGTCGTCATTGACTCGGTCGCGGCGCTGACGCCGAAGGCCGAGATCGAGGGCGAGATGGGCGAGTTGCAGGTCGGCCTGCACGCGCGACTGATGTCGCAGGCGCTGCGCAAGCTCACCGGCAACATCAAGCGCTCGAACACGATCGTGATCTTCATCAACCAGATCCGCATGAAGATCGGCGTCATGTTCGGAAGCCCCGAGACGACGACCGGTGGCAACGCGCTCAAGTTCTACTCGTCCGTTCGCCTCGACATCCGCCGCATCGGCGCGCTCAAGAACGGTGAGGAAGTCATCGGCAACGCGACCCGCGTCAAGGTCGTCAAGAACAAGGTCGCGCCGCCCTTCCGCGAGGCCGAGTTCGAGATCCTCTACGGCCACGGCATCTCGCGCGAAGGCGAGATCATCGACATGGCCGTCGCACAGAACCTGATCGAGAAGTCGGGCTCGTGGTATGCCTACCAGGGTGAGCGGATCGGCCAGGGCAAGGACAACGCCCGCGCGTTCCTGCAGCAGAACCCGAAGATCTTCGAGGCGCTCGACGTGCAGCTGCGCGCACGCCTGCTGACGCCGCGCCGCGGCCAGACGGGCGCCCCGGTGGCGGTCGCGAGCGAGGATGCGGCGGAGGACGTCGAGAGCTGAGGAACCCAAGGCCCGTGCGCACCCCGGGCGGCAGCGGGCCGTCGCGCAGCCGCCGCCGGTTCGGCGGCGGTGCGCGCGCCCGTACGGTCGAGGAGCCGGGCAGCGTCAGCGCCGCGCGCAACCGCGCGGTCGGCCTGCTCGCGCGACGCGACTATCCGAGTCGTGCGCTCAAGGGACGTCTCACCGAGGCGGGCTTCGAGGTCCCGGCGGCCGAAGCCGCCGTTACCGAGCTCGAGGACGAACGGCTCGTCAACGACGCGCGTTACGTCGAATCGGCAGTCGCGAGCCGGACGTCCCGCGGGCAGGGACCGACCCGGATCGCGGTCGAGCTGCGGCGCATGGGCGTGAGTCCCGAGCTCATCGCCCAGGCAATCGATGCGCGCTCGCCCGACTGGGTGGAGCGCGCGCAGGCGCTCAGACGCCGGCGCTTTGGTCCGGCTGCCCCGGACGGCCGGGCGGAGCAGAACCGCCAGACGCGCTTCCTGCTCTACCGCGGATTCACGGGTGCGCAGGTCCGCGCGGCACTCAGCCGCGCAGGTACGGCGCTCGATGAGGATCTGGCCGTCGCGCTCGATGAGGATGCATCGGACGCGGACGCGGACGGGGGCGAGGGCGAGTAGCGCACCCCGGCGGGCGGATTTGCCAGTAGAATCAGGGGTTCCCTCGGCCCTCTTGCCGGCACTGCCGGCGCACCCACATGAATGACACCGCCCCCCGCTTCGTGGGCAGCACCGAGCTGCGCAGTCGCTTCCTCGACTATTTCCGTCGCCAGGGCCACACCGTCGTCGCCTCGAGCTCCCTCGTGCCCGGCAACGACCCGACGCTCCTCTTCACGAACGCCGGCATGGTGCAGTTCAAGGACGTCTTCCTCGGCAACGACGCGCGCCCCTACGTGCGCGC
>CAYNCY010000044.1:0-13952 GCA_964395195.1 uncultured Steroidobacteraceae bacterium | reverse complement strand
ACCGGCAGACCCGGATCGTCGATGCGGGCGCGCAGGTCCTCGATCGATTCGAACACCACCGCCCGTCCGCGGTGCCGGTGCAGCGCGCCGCTCGCGGCGCTCGGCTTCATCACGGCGCCGCCCGGGCAGAGATTGCCGCTCAGCACCCAGACGCCCGAAACGGAGTTGACGGGGTTGTCGAGCGGCCGAATGACCTCGCGGTTGAAGCACTCACCGAGCGTGAAGCTGCTCGAGAGTGGTTCCCCCCAGACGGTCGGCGCATCGCCGTGCAGCCTCGGCGCGAGCTCCTTGAGGACGGCCGGGAGACCGCCCGCGTAGTGCAGGTCCTCCATCAGGAACCGGCCCGACGGCTGCAAGTCGACGAGGAGCGGAATGTCGCGGGTCAGCGTGTCAAAGTCCTTGAGAGCGAGCGGGACGCCGAGGCGTCCGGCGAGCGCGAGCAGGTGGAGCACGGAGTTGGTCGAGCCACCGATCGCGCCGAGGATGCGAATCGCATTCTCGAACGCCTGGCGCGTCAGCACCTTCGAGAGGCGCACGTCGTTGCGCGCCATCTGCACGATCAGGCGGCCGCTCTCGTGCGCGATCCGCTGCCGCCGTGCGTCGACCGCCGGTGCGGTCGCGTTGAAGGGGAGGGCGATGCCCATCGCCTCGGCGAGGCTCGCCATCGTCGAGGCGCTCCCCATCGTCATGCAGGTACCGGCCGATCGCGACATGCCGGACTCTGCCGCCATGAAGTCATCGAGCGACATGGTGCCCGCGCGGACGGCCTCGCTGAATTTCCAGACGTCGGTCCCGGAGCCGATGTCGCGTCCGCGAAACTTGCCGTTCAGCATCGGTCCGCTCGACACGACGATCGTCGGGAGGTCAACGCTCGCCGCGCCCATGAGCTGGCCGGGCGTCGTCTTGTCGCAGCCGCCGAGGAGTACCACCGCGTCGATCGGGTTGCCGCGGATCGACTCCTCGACTTCCATGGCGAGGAGGTTGCGGAACAGCATGGCCGTCGGGCGCATCTGCGTCTCGCCGAGCGACATCGCGGGAAACTCGAGCGGCAGGCCGCCCGATTCCCAGACACCGCGCTTCACGTGCTCGGCGAGGTCGCGGAGTCCCGCGTTGCAGGGAGTCAGCTCCGACCACGTGTTGCAGATGCCGATGACCGGACGCCCGTCGAAGGCATCGGGCGGAAAACCCTGACTCTTCATCCAGCTGCGATGAATGAACCCGTCCTTGGTCTTCGGCCCGTAGCTTCGGGTGCTGCGCAGCGGCTTCGAGTCTTTGGTCATGGGATCCGGTTCCGTCGGTCGCATCGCGCCAGGTCACTGGCGACCAGCTGGTATTTTAATATGATCAATAGTACTACGCCGGCCACGGCCGGGCGACCGGCGCTGCGGCGGGCTTGGCCCGGAGCCGGATTGCGGCGGCTTCGAGCCAGGAAATTGCGGCGCCGTCGACCGGCCGGAACGCTGCCGGCGATTGCTCTTGACGAGGCTAGGGTCAGTTTATATTATAAATAAGATATATTCAATTACGACCATCGCCCGACGTGGCGGCGGCGTCCTGTACCGTGATTTTGGGGGCCTGCTGCGCTTCGTTGCGTCAGCAGTGCGGGGGACATTCCTATCGTCCACCCGGAGAGGAAACGATGATCCAAATCAGCGATCTCGAGGACAAGCTCGTGCTCGTGACCGGCGCGAGTACCGGCATCGGCGCCGCAGTCGCGCGCGCATTCGCGGCGCAGGGCGCGCGCGTCGCGGTCCATGGCAACGCCAATGCGGCGGCGGCAGAGGCGGTGGCGAAGGAAATCGGCGCAGCGGGTGGGCACGCCGTCGTCGTCCTCGGCGACCTCACGGCAAGCGGGGTGCCTGCGCGCGTAGTCGCGCAGAGTGCTGCGGCACTCGGCGGTCTCGACATCCTCATCAATAACGCAGGGTCGATCGTGTCGCGGCGTCCGATCCTCGAGGCCGACGACGAATGGATCAATTCTGTCTTTGATCTCAACGCGCGCTCGGTCCTCGCCGTCACGCAAGCCGCCGTGCCCCACATCGAGCGGCGCGGCGGCGGCGCGATCATCAACGTGGGCTCCATCGCCGCGCTCGACGGTGGTGGCCCGGGCGCCGGAATGTACGCCTCCGCGAAGGCCTTCGTTCACAACCTGACTCGGCACCTTGCCCGCGAACTTGCGGCGCGGAACATCCGGGTCAACACCGTGTCGCCCGGCGTGATCGACACGCCTTTTCACGTGACGACGCCACCCGAACGCATGGAGATCATGCGCAAGTCCATCCACCTCGGGCGCGTCGGCACGCCGGCGGACTGCGTGGGTACGTTCCTGTTTCTGGCTTCCGGAGAGCTGAGCGGTTACATCACCGGTCAGACCATTCACGTCAACGGCGGACAGGTGATGCCATGAGTAACTCGAGCCCGGACCGCGCCATCCGTGCGCTGCGCATGGCGTCGTTGCTTCTGTTGAGCGCATGCCTCGCGGCGCCCGCCCTGGGCTCCGGCCGGATCGACCTCAATCCCGACTGGCAGTTTCGGGTCGACCCCCAAGGCTCGGGCGAGACATCGGGCTGGGCGAGGCAAGCACCCGCCAACACCGAGTCGGTGCGCATTCCGCACACCTGGAACGTCGGTACGTGGCACGACTACCTCGGCGTCGCCTGGTACTTCAAGCGCTTCCCGATGCCGGCGAAGCTGCCGAACGGGCACGTCGAGCTTCACTTCGGCGCGACCTTCTACAGCTCCCGCGTCTGGCTCAACGGCGTCGAAATCGGGCAACACGAGGGCGGCTTCACGGAGTACAGCTTCGACGTGACGCGACAGCTCAAGGACACGAACCTCCTCGTCGTCGAACTCGACAACCGTCCCGGCGCCGCGACGATCCCGGGCTTCGGCGGCCGCGAGAAGCCGACGTCGTGGTACGACTGGTGGGACTACGGCGGAATCGTCCGGGACGTGTGGCTCGCGACGACGGGTCCCGTGTGGGTCCGGCGGCAGCACATCCGCACGGCCGAGGCTCGGGGCGGCGCGGTCGTCGAGGAGAAGGTTTTCCTCGAGAGTGCGCTCAAGAGTGCCGCGCCCGTCACGGTGCGAGCGACCGCCTACGGACCCGACGGACAGGCCGCTGGCGCCGCGAAGCGTGTGGTGCCGGCGCATTCGGGCGCCGTCGAGGCGGACCTCGAGCTGACGCTGTCCTCGCCCAAGTTGTGGAGCATCGACGAGCCCAACCTCTACCGGATGGTCGTCGACGTGACGGATGCCTCCGGCCGGACCCTCGATGAGCACACCGACACGTTCGGCGTGCGCACGATCAGGATCCAGGACCGGCACCTCCTCATCAATGGCGAACGCGTGCGCCTGACGGGCATCGCGCGGCACGAAGACTCGCCGTGGGAGGGGCTCGCCGAGACCGTCGGGACAATGCGCCACGACTACGACGACATTAAAGTGCTGCAGACGACACTGACGCGGCCCGTGCACTACCCGCAGAACCCCTACATCCTCGACTACGCCGACCGGCACGGCATCGTCCTAATCCCCGAGGTACCCGTCTGGCAGTTCAGCGAGAAGCAACTGGCCGACCCGAAGGTGCTCGCGCTTGCCGAGCGGCAGATGCAGGAGATGATCGAGCAGGCCGGCAACCACCCGAGCATCTTCGCGTGGAGCGCCATGAACGAGAGCGCGGCGGGCACCCCCGCCGGCATCGCGTACTTCCGGGCGATGCGCGACTTCATCCATCGCATCGATCCCGGCCGCTACGTGAGCTTCGCCGACGACAACCTCGCGAAGCTCGATCGCGCCGACCAGTCGGCGGCGAACGATGCCGACTTCATCATGATGAACCAGTACTTCGGTTCGTGGCACGGCCCGGCAAGCGCGCTCGTCCCCGCGCTCGACAAGATCGATCGACTCTTCCCGGAAAAGATGGTGATCATCTCCGAGATGGGCTACGCCGGCATCTTCGCCAAGGATCCCGTCTCCGCAGACCTCGCGCGCATCGTGACGATGCAGGAGCAGATGCCGGAGCTTGCGCGTCGCGACTGGATCGCGGGAGCGATCCTCTGGTGCTACCAGGACTACAAGTCGCGCCGCAACCTGTGGCCTGGGCAGACCGAAGGCTTCGTCGAACACGGGCTCGTCGATGAGAACCGGCAGCGCAAGCCCTCCTACGCCGTCTGGCAGCAGCTGACGGCGCCGGCAAAGCTCGAGGCTGCGTGGATTCGGCACGGCGCCGATGCGCCCACGGGCTTCTCTCTGACGGTAACGCCGAACGGCGTGCGGGACCTCCCGAGCTATGCGCTTCGCGACTATCGGCTGACGTGGGCGCTCCTCGATGAGAAGGGGAAGGCCGTGACCTCCGGCGAGAAATCGCTCGCCTCGTTCACCGATCCCGTCAGCGTGACGGGAGACGTGTCGGCAGAGGCGGCGACGCACGCCCTTCGACTCCTCGTCACGCTGCTCCGCCCGCTTGGCACGGCAGCGGCGACGCGGGAGCTCGCCTGGAGCCCAGGGCACGGCGGGACGCCCGCGCGGTGAGCAATCGTCCTGTTCGTTCCGTCCGAGCACTCCTCGCAGCGGGGGCGATTGCGCTCGTCTCCCTGACGGCGATGCCCTCAGCCTCTGCCGAGACGCTCCTCCTCTGGCCGCACGGTGCGCCAGGCTCGGAGGGCCGGACGAGCCCAGAGGTTGTTCGCCTGAGCGAGAAAGGCGAGCACATCGTCTCCGGCATCCACGCGCCGTCGCTGACGCTGCAGCTGCCGCACGGCGTTGCGTCGACGGGCGCCGCGGTCGTCGTGCTGCCGGGCGGGGGGCACCACGAGCTCTGGATGGACCACGAGGGCTATCGCGTTGCCGACATGCTGGCCGCGCATGGCGTTGCCGCGTTCATCCTCAAGTACCGGCTCTCGGATGAGCCCAATTCCCCGTACACGATCGAGAAGCACTCACTCGCGGACGTCAGTCGCGCGATCCGGATCGTGCGTTCGCGAGCGGCCGAGTGGGGCGTCGATCCGGCCCGGATCGGCGTGATGGGTTTCTCGGCCGGTGGCGAGCTGGCGGCGCTGTCCGCGTCGCGCTTCGACGGCGGCGCGCCGGAGGCGACCGATGTGATTGAGCGCGCGAGTTCCCGGCCGGATTTCCAGATCCTCGTGTATCCGGGCCTTTCGCATCACCCGACCATCTCGAGGACATCGCCGCCCGCCTTCCTCCTCTGCGGCGGCGCGGACGGGCCTGCGATCTCGCAGGGCCTTGCGGATCTCTACCTCGAATTTGCGCGCGCGAACGTGCCCGCGGAGCTCCACATCTATGCCGGTGTCGGCCACGGATTCGGCATCCGGCCGACCGATCACGGCCCCGTCACCGAATGGCCGCAGCGACTGATCGACTGGCTGGGCGCGCAGGGCTTCCTGGCGCCGCGCTGAATGCGAGGATGACCCCATGAGAGACCGCGCCTCGACCCGCCGCTTTCGTTGCATGCTCCTCGCCACGGCGCTCCTCGTCGGCGCGGGCCCGACGACGGGCTGGGCGCAAAACAACCCGGGCGGAAACATCCACGACAACAGCGGCCTCAACGGCTCGCTGTCGCACGAAGACCTCGAGAAGATGGGTGGCAACGCGGACAAGGCCAAGGCCGATCCCGCGCAGAACACGCCCGAGGCACGCGCAAAGATCCGCAGCGACGCCGAGGCGCTGGTCGCGACGCTCCAGCTCACGTGCGATGTCCGCGATGCGGTGATCGTGGTTTCTGGCACCAGTCGCCCGCCCGGCGCGTCCAAGGACGTCAAGACCGAGGTCTACGAGGTCGCGTGTGCAAATGGCCTCGGTTACCTGCTCGAACGGCAGGGAACGTCCGAGCCGGTGGGACTCTCGTGTTTTGCGGCGTACGCCGCCCGGATCGCCGACGCGGCGAAGGGCAAGGCGGCGGGCTTCTACTGCAAGCTCCCCCAGAGCCGTGACGTCAAGGCGATGGCGGCGACGCTGCTCGCTGGCGCAGGCGCCGACTGCGCGGTGAAGGAGCTTCGCTGGTTCGGGCGCAGCGCCGCGAGCAAGACCGAGTACACGGAGCTCGCCTGCGACAGCGGCAAGGGCTTCCTGCTGCGCACGCCGTTGCCCGGATCCACCGTCGCCATCGCCGTCACTGATTGTGCCGACGCGGTCAAGCAGGGGATCAAGTGCAAGATGACCGCTACCGCCCCCATCGAGGCCGGCGTATCGTTGGACACGTTCAAGGGTGCGCTCACCAAGAACGGCGTCTCCTGTCCCATCGACCAGGTGCGCGAGATAGGGCAGGAAAACAACCGCAAGCGCTACGTCGTGGAATACCTGTGCGCCAACGAGCACAACGGCAAGGTCGCCTACATTCCTCTCGAGGGGAACACCAACCCGTTCGAGGAGGAGACCTGCAGCGCGGCGGTCGAGCACGCGATCCTCTGCACGCTGCAACCGACGAAGTGAGCGCCGCGCGCGGCGCCCGGCGGCGCCGGTGATCAACCTCGACGGACGGCTGCGACTCCACCCGAGCATGCGCCACACCGTGGCGCGGGTGGGGCGCGAGCAGGCGCCGGTCCTCGTCGTCGACGACTTCCTGGCAGACGCCGCGGTCCTCGCGGATTACGCGGCGGGCGAGGTGGCCTTCGATGCCGTGACGGACACGTTCTATCCCGGGATCCGCGCTCCCTTGCCGAAAATCTACTGCTTCGCGGTCCGTGCGTTCCTCGGGAACCTGATCGCATCGACGTTCGGGCTCGGTGAGCGGAAGGTGGCGCGGGAGCTCGGTCACTTCTCGCTGGTCACGACGCCGCCCGCGCGGCTGTCCGCCGTGCAACGCCAGCCGCACGTCGACAGCGCCGATTCGCTTCAGCTCGCGATTCTTCACTACCTGTGCGATGGGACTCACGGCGGCACGTCCTTCTATCGCCACCGTGGGACAGGCTTCGAGTCCATCGATGCGACCCGGACGGCCGCGTACGGCGCTGCGCTCGCGCGCGAGGCCGGGGCAGGCGTGCCGCCGCCGGGCTACATCTGTGATGACGATGCGAATTTCGAACGCACGGCGTCGTTCGATGCGGCGTTTAATCGGGTGCTGATCTATCGCAGCATTACGCTGCACAGCGCGGACATCCGGCCCGGGGCGACGCTCGACCCTGACCCGCGCTCGGGGCGCCTGACCGCGAACACGTTCTTTTTCTACCGCTGAGGCCCGGCCTCAGGGTCGCGGGGTGAAACCGACCCGTACGGATTCGACCGCGACCCCGCGTGCATCGTCGGGCGTCGCACCGGCGCGATTCGGAAATACCGCCAGTTGCAGGCGTTCGACGTGGCCGAGCTCGACGTGATCGCCGGCTTGGCCGCGGGCGGCCGGGCTCTCCCGCCAGTAGTTCCAGAGCCCGGGATAGGGCGAGGGAATGTGAATGCTGCGCGCGATGTGGAACGCGCCGAGCGGTATCCGGACGTCGGTCCAGGCATCCGAGGCGACGATCGGCGCCGCCCACGCGGTCCCGTCCTTCTCGATCAGCGTGAGCTCGAGGGTCTTGCGCTTGCCGCCGACGGCGCGGAGCTGAACCGTGACGTCCGTCCCGTGACTCGCGTCGGCGCTGCGGGCGGCGATGGCATCGCCGATGTAGAGCGCCGTCGCGTAGCGCTCCGGCGTGTCCTTGCCCAGGTCAGGCAGGTACAGGACGAGCGCTGCCTCGTCCGCGGTTTCTCCGGGGGCGATCTCGAAGAACGCGGAGCGGTACTGTTCGCCCGGGCGCACGAAGAGGAGGCGCGGATAGTCCTCCTTGGGGTCGAGAAGCCGCATGGGCACTCCGCCCGGCGTGACGCGATACGCCCACGGCACATCCGCATGGAAGGGCCAGGTCCCGGGCTGCCCGTCAACGCCGCCCGGAAAGCTCGTCACGCGCGTGCCGCTGCGGACGCTGACCAGGTACTCGTAAAGGCCGGCCGCGGCTCGTTCGGCAGGCACGGTCGCGACGAAATCGTTGCCGGCGGCCCGACGCATGGCGATCGGATTCGCGAAGAATTTCGTACCCGCGGTCCGGAGCCACAGCGTCGCTTCATCGGGCAAGGCCGTGTTCGCGACCCGAACGCGAATCTCGACGGGCTGCCCTGCGCTGAATTCCTTGGCGCTCAACGGCACCACGAAATCGGGGTATGCGACCGGCGCATTCACGTGGTACTCATCGAATCCTACCCGGTTGATGCGGGCGGGCAGCGCCGCGCGGTCCGGGTGTTCGGCGCGCGACAGGAGCCAGATACCCGGCTCCACGTGCACGGTCCCGCCATCGGCGCGACGTAGAGCGGGCGTGCCCGAATCCGGCACGTTGATCGGGGTCGCGAAGTACTGGGCGCCGAGGTCGGGCAGATGTACGCCCATCGGCCAGGAACGACGGAGCAGCCGCGAGACGACCGAGTCGGGACGGGGTTGTCCGAAGGGATCGCGGACCAGCACTTCGTCCGGGTAGACCTCGAGTCGCCACTCGCCGTCCCGGACCTTGTCGAGGAAGTAGGCGCCGGTTCCTTCGTAGGTGATCGCACCGGAGGAGCCGAAGCCGACGATCCGCGTCAGCGAGCGCGGGTTCTTCGGGCTCGACTTCGTCGGTCCCGCATTCATGAACGCATCGTCCGCATTGAGCTCGCTCGAGTCGTCCTCGTAGCTGACGCGAAAGTCCCCAAACTTCGTGCTGGCAGGATAGTGAGGATAGGAGGTCATGCGCGGCAGGCGGCGCATCGCCTCGGCGGCGATCACCGCACTCACGGCCTTGCGCGGCGTGTGCACGAGGTTGAGGAAATGCGTCTGCCAGCCGAGGTTGTAGGGCGCGGTTTCGAGCATGTCGTAGGCGAACATCGTGGCGAACTGCGTGCCGACGGAGCGGAACGTGCGCGCCATCGCGGGGTACATGTAACCGGTCAGGAGATCGGGCTGGTCGAACTCGTAGACGATGCGCGGCTTGCCGGCGAGCTCGGGCCGCAGCATGTCGGGATAGCCGTCGACGGATTGCAGGAAGTTGCCCTTGAGCGTGAAGCCGGCGACGAGGCTCGAGGGGTACCAGCCGAACGACACGCCCTCGACGTTCGACTGGCGGATCGCCGCGCCGATCGCGAAGTCCTGCGAGACGTTGTAGAACGTGATCTGCCGACTGCCCGCTGCCTTGGCCGCGCCGACCAGCGTGTTGATGTAGTTGACGGACCCCTTCATATCCTCGGGGTGATGCACGGGCTCGTTGATGAGCTCGAGAAAGAGTATCGCGGGCTCGTCCTTGATCGCGACCCCGGTATACGGGTTCACGTGCGCGAGGAGGTTCTTGATGTAGGCCGCCTGCGCGGCAATCGACTTCGGGTTCGTCCCCATCTCGGTGCGGTCGAAATAGCGCGAGAAGCCGACGTTCCGGGTCGGCTCGTTGAGCTGGTCGGCAAAGGCCGGATTGTAGGTATGGATCGGCGTCAGCAGCATGTAGATGCCGCGCTCGCGCGCCTTCGCGATCAGATAGTCGAGCAGGTCGACGTGTTCGTTGAGGATGAGGTTACCGGCGGCGTCGGAGTTCTCCCAGTCGCCCCACGAGCACAGGCGCAGCGCCGTCCAGCCCATGCGCGCGAACTGCGCCATGTCCTCGTCGATCATCGCCTTGCGGTCGCGTCCGAGGAGGCCGGCCATCCGGTAGTCGGATCCGGACATCACGCAGTAGTTGGCGCCGTAGAGCGCGACTTCGCCGTCGTCATCGTTCCAGCGCACGACGCCCTTTGTATCGACGTGCACGGCCCGGACCGCCGCCTCGTTCGAAACGGGCTCCGCCGTCGCGCCGGCGCAGAGGGACGTCCAGAGAATGGCCGCGACGGTCAACGAGCGCATGGCGAGCTCCGGCGAGGTGCGAGCCGCTCTATTATATACGATTAATAGTACAAACTTGCCTGCGCCGCTCCGCCGCGACGGTGCGGTACTCAGCCGCGCCCGACGAAGGGCATCTGCGTCGCCATCAGCGTCATGAACGCGACGTTCGCATCGAGTGGCAGTCCCGCCATCTGTACGACCGCATCGGCGACATGACGGACGTCCATCGTGGGTTCGATCGCGACCGAGCCGTCGGCCTGCAGCACGCCGTGGGACATGCGCTCGGTCATGCTGGTCGAGGCATTGCCGATGTCGATCTGGCCGCACGCGATCTGGTGCGCGCGCCCGTCGAGCGCGAGCGACTTCGTGAGCCCGGTGATCGCGTGCTTGGTGGCGGTGTAGGGCGCGGACCGTGGACGGGGCGTCTGTGCGGAGATCGAGCCGTTGTTGATGATCCGGCCGCCCTTCGGCAGCTGCGCCTTCATGATACGAAAGGCGCCGCGGGCGCAGAGGAACGCCCCCGTCAGGTTCACGGCGACGACGTCGTTCCATTGCGCGAAGCTGAGTTCCTCGAACGGGATCGTCGGGGCCGCGATACCGGCGTTGTTGAAGAGCACGTCGAGTCGTCCGAAGCGCGCGAGCAGCGCCTCAAAGAGCGTATCGACCGAGCGCTCGTCGCGGATGTCGGTCGGCACGACGAGCCCGGTGGGTGAGCCCGGTGAGAGGGTGAGCGTCTCGACGAGCGCCTCCCGGCGGCGGCCCGCGAGCACCACCGCGTAACCTGCGGCGAGGAATCCCAGCGACACGGCCCGGCCGATTCCGCTGCCGGCACCCGTCACGAGCGCTACTTTCGCCATATCGGACCTCGCCTTCGGTGGGTAACGCTAGCGACCGGAAGCTGCTGAGCAGTGCTTCGCGATGAACTCCGAGTGCATCGGCATGGCCTCGGCCGTCTGCTGGATGAGCGCGCGCATGCGGCCGAGCTGGTGGCGGACGTCCTCGAGGGGGAGAACGTCGGCGAGCGGATCGTAGCGGCGCGGCCAGAGGTTCTGGCCCGTGAAGACCGACAGCCAGTTCGACTCGACGAAGAGTTCGTTGTCGTGGAGTGCCACGCGCCCGCTGCCCGCAAAGAGCCGCATGCGATAGGCGAGGGAGTCGGGAATGGACATCGCCGCGCAGTACCGCCAGAGCTCGGAGTCTGTTCGTGCCGTCGCCTTGTAGTGGAAGAGGACGAAGTCGCGCACCCGGTCGTACTCGTTGATCTGCAGGCGATTGTACTCGGCGCTGTCGCTCGGATCGAACGAGCGGTCGGGGAAGAGCGCGGCAAGCTGCGTCACCCCCGACTGGATCAGGTGGATGCTGGTCGACTCGAGCGGCTCGAGGAAGCCGCTCGCGAGCCCGAGCGCTATGCAGTTCTTGTTCCAGAACCTGCGCCGGCGACCCGTCGTGAAGCGCAGGAGTCGCGGCTCGGCGAGCGGCGGCCCATCGAGGTTCGCGAGGAGCGTGGCGGTCGCCTCGTCATCGCTCGCGTACCGGCTGCAGTAGACGTAGCCATTGCCGACCCGGTGCTGCAGCGGAATGCGCCATTGCCAGCCGGCCGCGCGTGCGGTCGAGCGCGTATAGGGCGTCGGCTCGCGCCCGCCGGCAGAAGGAACAGCGACGGCGCGATCGCACGGCAACCACTCGGTCCAGTCCTCGTATCCGGTCTTGAGCGCCTGCTCGATCAGGAGGCCGCGAAAGCCCGAGCAGTCGATGAAGAGGTCCGCCTCGATGCGCGCGCCGTCATCGAGCAGGAGCGACTCGATGAACCCGTCCTCGCCGCGAAGCGTCACGTCGACGACCTTGCGCTCGATCCGGTTGACGCCCCGCGCCTCGGCGTAGCCGCGCAGGTAACGGGCGTACAGCGTCGCATCGAAATGGAAGGCATACGAGAGGCTCGACAGGATCAGGCGCGGGTCGTCGCTCGGCCGGTGGAAGCGGCCGAGGCGCGCGGCAGTGCCGGAGAGGGAGTAATCGATCAGCGGAGTCGGGTCGCCAAGCTCACGCAGCCTCAGCCAGTAGTGGTGGAGCGCCACCTGATCGAGCGGCGTGCCGTACTTGCCGAACGGGTGGAAGTAGCGGTGACCGACGTGCGTCCAGTCGACGAACTCGATGCCGAGCTTGAAGGTCGCCTGGGTCTTGCGGATGAAGTCGTCCTCGTCGATGCCGAGGAGCTTATTGAACGAGCGGATGGGCGGGATGGTCGCCTCGCCGACGCCGACCGTGCCGATCTCCGGCGATTCGATCACTGTTATCCGGCTGTAGCCGTTCTTCAGGATCCTGGAGAGGACGGCCGCGGCCATCCAGCCGGCGGTTCCGCCGCCGACGATGGCGATGTGGCGAATGCGGTTGTCTGGCATCAGTCCACTCTATGCGCGACGCGGGCGTGGGTCATGGCGTCGTCGCCCGGCAGTTCCGCGCAATGTACTCCTCGTGCGACGGCGCCGACTCCGCCTGGCGCTGAATCGCTGCGTGCACGTGGTCGAAGTACGAGCGGAGCTCGTCCGCCGGCAGCCGGTCGACCAGCGGATCGTAGTGGCGCGGCCACTGATCCTGCCCCATCAGCACGGCCACCCAGTTCGGTGTCACGAAGAGGTCACCGCCCGTCCGCGCGACGCGGCCGCTGTGGAGGAACTGGCTCATCTTGTAGTCGAGGGATTCCGGGATCGGCATCGTGCGGCAATGCCGCCAGAGCGGCGAGTCCTCCCGGGTTGTCGCCTTGTAGTGGAGGATAATGAAGTCACGGATTCGATCGTACTCGGTGATCGCGATCCGGTTGAACTCGGCCTGCAGGCGCGGCGCGAACGTGCGGTCGGGAAAGAGATTGAGGAGGTGCGTGAGCCCCTTCTGGACCAGGTGGATGCTGGTTGACTCGAGCGGCTCGAGAAA
Source organism: uncultured Steroidobacteraceae bacterium (assembly GCA_964395195.1). Lineage (GTDB taxonomy): Bacteria > Pseudomonadota > Gammaproteobacteria > Steroidobacterales > Steroidobacteraceae > CAIKZZ01. The sequence goes on along the minus strand of CAYNCY010000044.1, from coordinate 1,201 downwards.
GCCGCTCGCAAGCCCGAGGGCGATGCAGTTCTTGTTCCAGACCCTGCGGCGCCGTCCGGTCGTGAAGCGCAGGAGCCTTGGCTCCGCGCGCGCCGGTCCGTCGAGGTTGGCGAGGAGCGTCGCCGTCGCCTCGTCGTCGCTGACGTAGCGGCTGCAGTAGACGTAGCCGTTGCCGATGCGGTGCTGCAGGGGAATCCGCCACTGCCAGCCCGCCGTCCGCGCGGTCGAGCGGGTGTGCGGGGTCAGGGAACCCGCGCTCTCGCACGGAATCGCGACCGCCCGGTCGCACGGCAACCACTCCGTCCAGTCCTCGTAGCCCGTCTTCAAGGCCTGTTCGATCAGGAGCCCGCGGAACCCGGAGCAGTCGATGTAGAGATCCGCTTCCACCCGCGACCCATCGTCGAGGGCGAGCGACTCGATGAACCCGTCCGCGGCGCGAAGCCTGACGTCGACGACCCTGCGCTCGATGCGTTCGACGCCGCGCGCCTCGGCGTACTCACGCAGGTACGCAGCATAGAGTCCCGCGTCGAAGTGGAAGGCGTAGGCGACGGAGGTCGTGTAGCCCTCGTCGCTCGAGCGGGTCGCGGCGATGCGCCCGAGGCGGGCGGCGACCGCATTGAGCGAGTACTCCTCGAAGCTCGGGACGTCACCGAGGCTCCGCAACCGGAGCCAGCTCTGGTGCAGGGCAATTGCCTGATTGTCGATCCCGTGGATGCCAAAGGGGTGGAAGTACCCGTGGCCGAGCCGCGCCCAGTCCCGGAACTCGATACCGAGCTTGATCGTCCCCTGGGTGCGACGCAGGAACTCGTTCTCATCGAGGCCGAGCGCGTTGTTGAAGAGGCGAATCGGCGGAATCGTCGCCTCACCGACACCGATTGTGCCGATCTCCGGCGACTCGATCACCCGGATCGGTCCGAAGTGACTGCCGAGCCGGCGCGCGAGGATCGCCGCCGCCATCCAGCCGGCGGTGCCACCACCGACAATCGCGATGCCGCGGATGCGGTCGTCGGTCATGGCAACTCCTGCCCGGGCGGGGCTGCGCACGAACGCGCGATGAACGCGGCGTGCGAAGGCAGGCCGACGGCGGCTTCGCGGAGGGCCGCGCGCATGCGCGCGAGCGACGTGCGCGCCTCGTCGAGCTCGAGGAGATCCGCGAGCGGATCGTAGCGTTCGGGCTCCATTCCCTGGCCGAGCAGCAGGG
>CAYNCY010000043.1:0-14313 GCA_964395195.1 uncultured Steroidobacteraceae bacterium | reverse complement strand
GTACCGACATCTCGATGAGGTAGCCGCGGAACGAGATCGCGACATAGCCGTTCTCGGGCAGGAGTGCATTGGCGAGCACGGTGCCGAGCACCAGCGCGAGCACGAGGAGGAGACTCCGCCTCATGGTGTGGCGCGTCGCAGCAGCTTCAGCGACCCGGACACGTCGGGGATATCCGGACTGACGCGACTGTTCGCGAGCGAGGCGAGATCGGCCTCGAGCGCCTGGCCGCGGGCGTCGTGCACGTCGAAGTAGCGGGCGAGCCAATCGCGTGCAGCGGCGATGCTCGCGGCGTAGTCGGGATCATCGCCCCGCAGCGCCGCGAGTCGCGCCGCGAACAGGAGCGTCTCGAGGTGGTGGCGCCGGACGCCGATCTCCTCCATCGAGACGAGCTGCACGGCGGCATCGCTGACCCGACGCACGGTCACGAGGTTGCTCAGTACCTGCAGCTGCTGCCAGGCGCGCGCGAGGCCAGGCGCCGGCGTCGGTTCCTCGCCCGGCGGCACGTACTGGTTCTTGATCATGCCGAGCATCGGCAGGTCGCGGACGACGGCGCCCGCGGCGGCGAGGCGTGTGCTCAACGAACCGACGTCGGGCTCGGGCACCGCCTTCAGGAGCGTGAGGTCGCGCGCGAGCTGCGCGCGGATCCGCAGGGTTGCCGCGTCCGAGAACCCGGTGAGTCGCGCGTCCGCCGCCTCGAAGAGCCGCACCGCGCCGGACACGTCACGCTCGAGCGAGAGCCGATGCTCCGCCATCTCGACGAGGTGCGTGGCTTCGACGTGCGCGACCGCGCGCTCGGGTGCCGCGATGCGCGTCTCGATCGCGCCGACGCGCTCGCCGACCTGATCGAGCTGGTGCGGCAGCGCATCGAGCCGGTCGAGTTCGGCGCGGTTCGCGGCCGTCGCGGCCTCGAGCTTGCCGATGGCCCCGCGAATCAGCTCGAAGTCGCGGCCCGCGAGGGCCTCGGCGGACCGATTACGATCGAGCGAGCGTTCGATCCTGACAACGCGCCACGCGAGGAACCCCGCGAGCGCGGCAGCGATCACGGCGAACAGCAGCGCCGCAGCGCCCTGCCAGAGCGCGCGCGCGATCCGGCGCTGTTCGCCGCGCCGCCGTTCGGTGTGGCGGTGATCGTCGGCCGGGTCGAAGGACGACGGCGGCTTTTCGGTGGAATCGGACATGGGGCTCGCCGGCGGCGGCGTCAGGGGGCGCTAGTATGCCGTCGCCACTTGAGGAGCGCATCCACGAGGCCCTGCTCGTCGGGCGCGCTCGCGACGACCAGCGCGCCTTCGAGTCCGATCTGCCGGGCCTCGGCCGCGATGCGCGGTCCGCCCGCGAGCAGCGCCGTTGTCGCGAGCAGCTGACGTCCCGAGGGCCCCAGGATCTCGTACAGGGAGCGCAGCACCTCGGGGCTCGTCGCGGTGACGATGTCGATGAGTCCCCGTTCCCATTCGGCCTCGACGGCGGACACGGCGCCGGGCACCGGCCGGGCGCGCCGTCGTTCGTAGACTTCCGCGTAGCTGACTTCCGCGCCCCGAAGGCGCAGTTCATCGGCGAGGACCTCGCGTCCGCCCTCGCCGCGCACGATCAGGATGCGCTGGCCACCCACGTGACCGAATTCCGCGGTCTCAAGCAGGCTCTCGCTGTCGAAGCCGGCGGCTGGCACCAGCGCGACGCGAAAGCCCGCGTGGTTGAGAGCCGCGGCCGTCGCCGGTCCCACCGCCGCGAGCCTCAGGTCGCGGCGCTCCTCGAGGAGCGTCACGCCGAAACGCACGGCATTCGCGCTCACGAACACGATCCAGTGGAAGCGGTCGAGGGGGCCGAGCGAGGCGCGCTGCACCGCACGGTCCTCGCGGGGCTTGAGCTCGATTGCCGGCAACCGATAGACGCGTGCGCCGAGCTCGGCGAGCCGGCGCGCCAGTGGCCCGGCCTGAGGCTCCGGGCGCGTCACCAGCACGCCGAGACCCTCGAGGGTCTTCATCGCTAGGCGCCCGCGCTCCGGAGTTGGGCGAGCAATTCCGCGGCGCCGGCCGCGAGCAGGCGCTCGGCGAGTCCGCGACCGATTGCCGCCGCCTCGGCGACGGGTCCCTCGGCGGTGTCACGAAAAAGCGTGCCGCCATCCGGCGCGCCGACGAGGCCGGTGAGGCTGAGGCGCCCGCCCGCCAGCGTCGCGAAGCCCGCGATCGGTGACTGGCAACTGCCCTCGAGGCGTTCGGCGAAAGCGCGCTCGGCGGTCAGGGCGCTTCGGGTCGGTGCGTGCTCGAGCGGCGCGAGGAGCGCCAGGATCGCCGGATCCTGACGGCATTCGACGCCGACCACGCCCTGGCCGACCGCAGGCAGTGACACCTCGGGCTCGAGGTATTCGCTGATCTCGCCCGCGAGGCCGAGCCGCGTGAGGCCGGCGGACGCAAGCACGATCGCATCGAGCCCGCCATCCCTGAGGCGCCCGAGGCGGGTGTCGACGTTGCCCCTGAGCGGTGCGATCTCGAGATCCGGGCGCAGCGACTTGAGGATGGAGTGCCGTCGCGGGCTCGACGTCCCGACCCGCGCGCCGACCGGCAACGCCTGGAAGCGCGGATAGCGCCGCGACACGAACGCATCGCGCGGATCGGCGCGCTCGAGCGCCGCCCCGATCACGAACCCGTCGGGAAGATCGGCGGGCACGTCCTTCATCGAGTGGACGGCGAGCTCCGCTTCGCCCCGGCCGATCGCGAGTTCGAGCTCCTTGACGAAGAGCCCCTTGCCACCGACCTCCGCGAGCGGACGGTCCTGGATCCGGTCGCCCGGGGTCACGACCGGGACGAGCGTGACCTCGAGCCCCGGATGGGCCGTCCGGAGCGCGGCTGCGACGTGGTTGGCCTGCCAGAGCGCGAGCGCGCTCCGTCGGGTGGCGATGCGAAGATGATGCATAGCGGCATTCTGCCATGCGCGCCCGAGGGCGGCCTCCAGCCGCCGACATTGGCGCGAAGGCCCTATATTATCGTCAAACTCCGTCGAATTGGCAGCGAACGTGCCTTGATCCGACGCCCAAGATCAGGTCGGTTCACCGAGTTTCAGGCGTCGGAGCAGATCGCCGGCCAACCGGCGGCTCACTTCGAGGGTCAGGGGACTGCCGCGGAGCCGCACGTGGTAGCGACCCTCCGCATCCCGATCGACCGCTTCGATGTGACGGACCGCGGCAAGGGCGCTTCGGTGCGCGCGCACGAAGTCGCCGCCGAATTCCTCCTCGATGGAGCGCAACGACTCCTCGATGAGATCGGCGCCCTGCTTGTGGTGCAGCGTCACGTACTTCTGGTCGGCGACGCACGCGAGTACGTCCGTGACCGGGATCAGCTTGATCTGGTCGCGCGCGCGCGCGGCGAAGTGGCTGCGGCGGGCCGCGGCACCGAGCGGCGTCAGGGCGGGCCGACCGAGACGACGGGCCGTCGCGAGCGCCGCTTCCAGCTTGTCGCGGCGCACGGGCTTCAGCAGGTAGCCAATGGCCTGGGCGTCGAACGCGGCGAGCGCGTACTCATCGTAGGCGGTCGTGAACACGATCGCCGGCGGCTTTGGCAGGAGCGCGAGGTGGCGCGCGGTCTCGAGGCCGTCCATTTCGGGCATCCGCACGTCGAGCAGCACCACGTCCGGCGCCAGCGCCTGCGCGTGCTCGAGCGCCTCGCGTCCGGTCGCCGCTTCCGCGACCACGCGCGCGGTCGGTATCTCGCCGAGCAGGCGTCCGAGCCGCTCGCGCGCCGGCGCCTCGTCGTCGACGACGAGCACGGTGACGGGCAGCGGTGCCGAGGCGCTCACCGTTCTTTGCCCGGCGCCGCCGACGGAAACCGGAGGCGCACGCGAAACGACCCCGAGCCTTCCTCCGTGTCGAGCGAGGCGGCGCCTGCATAGAGGAGCGCGAGTCGCTCGCGCAAATTCGCGAGCGCAATGCGATTGCCCGCGCGGCTGCCGCCGCTCACCGCCGCGGGCAGGGGATTGGCGAGTTCGATCTCGGTCATCGTCGCATCGCGCCGCGTGCTCACCGACACCGTGCCGCCGCCTTGCAACCGCTCGATGCCGTGATAGATCGCGTTCTCGAGAAGCGGCTGCAGGAACATCGCCGGCACCGGCGCATCCGCCGGCACCGCCTCGATATGCCACTCGACCTTGAGGCGCTCGCCGAGCCGCAACTGCTCGATGCGCTCGTAGGTGCGCGCGATCTCGATCTCTTCGGCGAAGGGCACGAGATCGCGCGGCTCAGACAGGCTCGCGCGAAAGAGATCCGCCAGATCCTCGACCGCACGCTCCGCCTTGGCCGCGTCCGAGCGCGTGAGCGCCGCGATCGTGTTCATGCTGTTGTAGAGGAAGTGCGGGCGGATGCGCGCCTGCAGCGCATCGATGCGCGCGCGCGCCTCGCCCTCGACGTTGCGGCGCCATTCCCCGATCACGTAGAAGTACCGCAGCAGCAGGCCGCCGACGATCAGGCTGACCGCGAGGTTGCCGAGGAGGAACGCCGCGTGGCCACCCTCGATCCCCGGCTGGCCGAGGCCGAGGTCGAGGCCGTTCGTGCCCGCGCGCCAGGCGACTTCCGAGGTGAGGCCCGTGACGCCGACCAGCACGGCGAGTGCCACGGCGCTGCCGCGCTCGACGCCGATCCGCGCCAGCCAGGGGCGCGCGCGGCAGAGCGCGCCCGCGGAGAGGAGCGCGATCCACAGCAGCACGAACGAGGTGCGGGCGAGGTCGCCCCAGAAGCGGCCGGGCTCGCCGAGGCGGGCCGTCGCGAGCAGAATCGCCACGAGCTCCGCCGTCAGCACGATGCCGAGAACCATGCGCGAAGCGCACAGGTCCGGCAGGTAGAACGGGGTGGCGGGTTTCGCGGCGACGGGGGACGCGGACATGCGGCTCAGGCGGGGTTGCCGCCGCCACGCGCGAAGAGCGCGTCCTTGAGCCTGAATATCGTCGAGATGTCCTCATCGCCGTGTCCGGACTCGATAAGGCGCGCGTAGTGCACGCGCGTCATCTCGATCACCGGCAGATGCACGCCGCGCGCCGCCGCCATGTCCTGGCAGATACCGAGGTCCTTGTCGTGCAGGCGAACGCGAAAACCGGGCGGGTAGCTGCCGCGCGCCATGAAGGGCGCGCGGTTCACGAAGTACCAGGAAGAGCCGGCACCCTTGCCGAGCGTCTCGATTACCTTCTCGAGCGGCAGTCCCTCGGCCTTCGCAAAAGCCATCGCCTCGGACGCCGCCTGGATGGCGCCGGCGCACAGGATCTGGTTCGTCGCCTTGGTCGACTGTCCGAAGCCCGTCGGCCCCATCAGCGTGCTCGCGCGTCCCATCTTGGCGAGCACGGGCTGCGCCCGCTCGAACGCCTCGCTGCTCCCGCCAGCCATGATGACGAGCGTCGCATCGCGCGCGCCCTCGACCCCGCCGCTGACCGGGCAGTCGAGAAACTCGGTCCCCGTCGGCGCGAGCTTCGCGGCCGCGGTCCGTGCGGTCTTCGCCGACACGGTCGACGAGTCGATCACGATGAGACCGGGATGCGCGCCCGGCAGGAGCGCATCGATGACGCCGAGCACGTCGGCATCCGCCGAGACGCAGATGACGATGGCATCGCACGCGCGCGCGAGCGCCGCGGGATCCTCTGCAACCGCGCAGCCCGTTTCGGCCGCGAGCGCGTCGGCCTTTGCGCGGCTGCGATTCCAGCACGCGGTCAGCAGGCCGCCGCGGTGGAGGTTACGGGCCATGTGCATGCCCATGGCGCCGAGTCCGATGAACCCCGTCTTCAAGTGATGCTCCGGAGGTCGTGCGACCGCGCGCAGGTCCCGGGCGCGGGTGATAGCGGGGCGGGTCGAGTCCGCGTGCGCGCCATTATGCCAGCGCTCGCTCGCGGGTCCACCGCCGCCCTTGGCCGGCGCGCGGCTGCGTCGATTTGGATGAGGCGCCCGCGCCTAGGCTCCGGGCGCGGGCGGATCGATGCGCGGGCAGAGCGCGCCCGCGTGGATCAGCCGCTGTTCGAGCAGGCCTCGTCGGCTTCGCGCTTGGCGTTCAGGCGTTCCGTCTCGAGCTCGGCATCGGTGAGATAGACGCGCTCCTGGTTCGGGCCCTCGCGGTAGAGGTGCCGCGAGTTGACGTACTTCTGGTAGCGGTCCTGCGCGGTCTTGCACTGCTCGGCGTGCGCGGTCGCGACATCGGCCTCGACCTTCTGGCGGATCTCACCCGGCGTCGGCGGCAGTGTCGCCGGAGTCGCGGCGCTGCGCGGAGCCGGAGGCGGGGTGGCGACGGCCGAGGGCGACGGGGCGGCCACGTGCGGACGAGCCGAAGCGGCCGCTTCCATCGACAGGAGCTTGCCCTCGCTCGGCGGCGGGCGGTCGCTGTAGTGAATGCGACCCTGCGGGTCGACCCACTTATAGACTTCCGTATCGGCGGAAGCCGACAGCCACGCGCTCGCGGCGAATGCGGCGACGCCACAGAGGAGTGCCAGGCGCGGGGCCGCCAGTCGCACACCGGGAATTCGGATCGCATCCATTGTCGGTTCCTCGCTGCGGGTCAGGCGCCCACACACGTATCGACAGTGTGGCTTGCCGGCCCCGGGAAGCCCTTGAACTCCGTCACACTCGGGGCCAACGATCGCATCCTCGCACGCCGGCGGCCCGACTGTGAACCTGCGGCCCATTCCGAACCGTACCTGCGTCTCGCTGCCCGGCCGCCCGGACGGCAAGGCCTTGCCGCCGCCGTCCGGGAGGGCGTTCGGCGGCCGCGCGGCGCACGGTGCTACGCTCGCGGCCGCCTGAAACGAGCGAACGAGCCCCAGCGCGTGACCGAATCCGCCCTGATCACCGACCTCTACCAGCTGACCATGCTGGAGGCCTACCGCACGCTCGGCTTCGAACGGACGGCGGTATTCGAGCTCTACGCGCGCCGCCTGCCGCCCGAACGCGGCTTCCTGATCGCCGCGGGGCTCGAGCAGGCGCTCGAGTACCTCGAGGGCTTTCGCTTCGCGCCCGAGGAGCTCGACTGGCTCCGGAGCCTCAAGCGCTTTCGTCCGGACTTCCTCGAGTGGCTGGCCGAGCTCAGGTTCACGGGCGAGGTGCACGCGCTGCCCGAAGGCACCGCCGTCTTCCAGGACGAGCCGTGGCTGCGCGTCGTCGCGCCGCTGCCGGAGGCGCAGTTCGTCGAGAGCCGGCTCATCAACCTCCTGCACTACCAGACGCTGATCGCGAGCAAGGCGGCGCGCTGCGTACTCGCGGCCAATGGACGGCCGCTGATCGATTTCGGCATGCGGCGCGCGCACGGCGCGGAGGCTGCGTGCCTCGCGGCGCGCGCGGCGTACGTGGCCGGCTTCGCCGGCACCGCGACGGTCGAGGCCGGACGGCGCTACGGGCTGCCGCTCTTTGGAACGATGGCGCATTCGTTCGTGCAGGCTCACGAGGACGAGCGCGCCGCGTTCGCGGGCTACGCTCGCTGCCATCCCGAAGGGACGACGCTGCTGATCGACACCTACGACACCGCCAACGGCGCGCGCGCGGTGGTAGCGCTCGCCCGCGCGGGCGCGAACATCGTGGCCGTGCGCATCGACAGCGGCGACCTTGCGAATGCCGCGCGCGAAGTGCGCGCGATCCTGGACTCGGGCGGCTGCCAGGCGATCCGGATCCTCGTCAGCGGCACGCTCGATGAGTACGAGATCCAGAAGCTCATCGCGAGCGGCGCGCCGATCGATTCCTTCGCGGTCGGCACGCGCCTCGGCACTTCCGCCGACGCACCGTCCATCGACTGTGCCTACAAGCTCGAGGAGTACGCGGGCCGCCCGCGACGCAAGCGCGCCTGGGGCAAGGAGACGTGGCCCGGCCGCAAGCAGGTGTTTCGCGAGTTCGACGCCGCCGGGCGGATTCGTGCCGACACCGTCGCGCTCGAGTCGGAAGCGACGTCGGGCGTCGCACTCCTCGAGCCCGTCATGGCAAGCGGCAGGCGACTCGCTCCGCCGGAGCCGCTCGAGCGGATCCGCGAACGCGCGGCGCGGTCGCTCGCGACGCTTCCACCGGCGACGCTGCCGCTCGTCGATCCCGCGCCGCTGCTGCCGACGATCTCCGCCGGCATCCGCTCGCTCGCGGCCGCAGTCGACGCGGACGCGCACCCATAAAAAAGAGGCGGACCGAAGTCCGCCTTGAGGGGGTTACCTGGAATCGTTCAGCTGTACGCGCGTTCGCCGTGCGAGCTCGTGTCGAGGCCTTCGCGCTCCTCTTCCTCGGGTACCCTGAGGCCCACGAGGACGTCAGCGATCTTGAAGGCGATGAAGGCAGCGACGGAGGTCCAGAGCACGGTGAGTCCCACGGCCTTGGCCTGGATCAGCACCTGGACCCCGATCGGGTTCGAGACGACCTTGCCGGTCACCCAGTTCTCGACGAAGCCCGGGCCGCCCAGTGATTGCGCGTTGAAGACGCCGGTCAGGAGCGCGCCGGTGATGCCGCCGACCGCGTGCACACCGAAGACGTCGAGCGAGTCGTCCACCTTGATCATGCGCTTCAGGCCCGTCACGCCCCACAGGCACACGAGGCCCGCCGCGATGCCGATCGCGAACGCGCCCGGGATGCCGACGTTGCCGGCCGCAGGCGTGATCGCGACGAGTCCCGCGACGGCGCCGGAGGCGGCACCGAGGAGCGAGGGCTTGCCCTTGAGCGCCCACTCGCCGAACAGCCAGGACAGCACGGCGCACGCGGTCGCGAGGTAGGTGTTCATGAAGGCGAGCGCGGCGGAGCCGTTGGCCTCGTACGCGGAGCCCGCGTTGAAGCCGAACCAGCCGAACCAGAGGAGCGAGGCGCCGATCATCGTCATCGTCAGGCTGTGCGGGGCCATCGACTCACGTCCGAGCCCGACGCGCTTCCCGACCAGGATGGCGCCAATGAGGCCCGCGACGCCTGCGTTGATGTGCACGACCGTGCCGCCGGCGAAGTCGAGCGCGCCCCACTGCCAGAGAAGTCCGCCGTGGCTCGCCACCGCATCGGCGGTCGCGGTGTCGGTGAACGCATCCGGGCCCGGCCAGTACCAGACCATGTGCGCGACCGGCAGGTAGCTGATCGTGAACCAGATCACCGCGAAGATCAGGATCGCCGAGAACTTCACGCGCTCGACGATCGCACCCAGGATCAGGCACACCGTGATCGCCGCGAACGTCGACTGGAAGGCGACGAACACGAGTTCGTAGAGCGGCGTGTTCTTGCTGAACGTGCTCGCGAGCGAGAAGTCGCCGGTGAGGGGGTTGAACGTGCCGTTCAGGAAGAGCCGGCTGAAGCCGCCGATGAAGCGGTTGCCTTCGGTGAAGGCGAGCGAGTAGCCGTAGGCCGCCCAGAGCACCGTGATGAGCGAGAACACCACGAATACCTGGATCAGCACGGAGAGCATGTTCTTCTGGCGCACGAGCCCGCCATAGAAGAGAGCGAGCGCCGGCACCGACATGAGGAGTACGAGCGCGGTCGACATCAGCATCCACGCGGTGTCGCCCTTGTTGGGCGTCGCCGCGACGGCGGGTGCTGCGGTTGCGGGTACCGCAGGCGTCGCGACAGCGGCAGCCGCGGGTGCGGCGGAGGTTGAGGCCGAGGCCGAGGCCGACGAGGAAGCCGTTGCCGTGGCTGCGGTCGCCGTCGTCGCGGACGTATCCGCGGCCTGCGCCGCTCCCAGGAACACGCAGCACGCGAGGAGCGCCGCGAGAAGCGAGGCGCCCGCCGCCGGACGCGTCGCGCGCTTGAAAAATTGAGATGTCACGCCGTTTCCCCTGTCAGTGTCTGTTCATCCGCGCGATCGCCTCGCCTGTGTCCGCGCGATTCAGATCGCTTCCGATCCCATCTCGCCGGTGCGGATCCGCACCGCCTGGTCGAGCCCGAGCACGAAGATCTTGCCGTCGCCGATCTTTCCCGTGCGGGCGATGTTGGTGATGGCCTCGACGACCTGGTCGCAGACCGAGTCGTCGACGGCGAGCTCGATTTTCGTCTTCGGCACGAAGTCGACGCGGTACTCGGCGCCGCGATAGAGCTCGGTGTGTCCGCGCTGCCGGCCGAAGCCCTGCACCTCGGTGACGGTGACCCCCTGCACGCCGATGTCGGCGACGGCCTGTCGCACCTCGTCGAGCTTGAAGGGCTTGATCACCGCGACGATCAGTTTCATGGGGGCCTTGTTGGCCGATGCCGCAAACGCTGCCGAGCAGACCCGCCTCCGGGTGCCGTCACGAAATTGCAGAATCCATGCCACGCGCGGACTTAAGTCGAATCAAGCGCTTAGGCGCTCCGAGGGTGGGGAGGGGGAGCGGACTGCACTACTTTGGCGCGCGCCGGGTCCGAAGCTGCCTGAATGCGGGGCGCTGCTTGACGTCGGCGCCGCCCGGCCCGAACGTAGCGGTCCGGACTCCTCTCCGGCAGCGAGGCGATTCCCGATGGGCACCCAGTTCGATCCGCGTTTCTTCGAGGACCTCGCGAAGCGCCTGTCCGAGGCGATTCCGCCCCAGCTCGCGGCGATCAAGAGCGACGTGGAGGCCAATTTCAAGAGCGTGCTGCAGTCGGGGCTCGCCAAGCTCGACCTGGTCACGCGCCAGGAATTCGACGTCCAGGCGGGGGTGCTCGGCCGGACGCGAGAGAAGCTCACGGCCCTCGAGGCTCGCCTCGCGACGCTCGAGGCGGAGCTCGCCGGCCGGCGCTGACGTCCCCGGGCCGCTGGTTGGACGCCCGTCCATCGCCCCCGTAGAATCCCGGCCCCCAACGCGCCCGTAGCTCAGCTGGATAGAGTGACGGTCTCCGAAGCCGTAGGTCGTGGGTTCGAATCCCGCCGGGCGCGCCACTTATCGCCGGTCCATTCTGGACACAGGGGTAACCCTTCAGTCAGGAAGGGCAGCCGATTGCTCGCTGAGCCCGCCTCGAGGCCTGCGCCCGGGCGTATTCCGATCTCCCCAAACGACCGCGCCCGCACGAGGCGGGCGCGGCGCGGGCGATCCGTCCCGTTTTCTAGTGGCGGCGCTCGGACGCCGCGAGGTCGTTGACGATCTTCGTCAGTTCCGCTTCGCCGCCCGCCATGCCCACATCGGTCGTGTACTTACCGTTGACCACGAGCCACGGCACGCTGAGCGCCTGGTAGCGCCGCGTGAGGTCCTCGGCCTTGCGCAGGTCCGCGGCGACGTCGAGCGAGCGGTAGACGCTGTCGAACTGCTGATCGGTGACGCCGTGCGCCTTCAGGAACGCGCGCTGCAGCTGCTCGGTCTTTGCGGGATCGCCTTCGACGTCGATGAGGTAGTTGTGGTTGACGTGGATCTCGTCGAACACCGCCGAGTGCAGTTCCTCGAGCTTGTTGAGTCGCTTCATCGTGTAGAAGAGCCGCGCGTGGGCACGCGTGGCCTCGTTCCACATCACGGGCACCCGCACGAACTCGACGTAGGCCGGCTTGCCCTTCTTGCGCCACGCCTCGAGCGTGGGATCGAGGTGGAAGCAGTGCACGCAGCCGTACCAGAACACCTCGGCCACTTCGACCTTGTTGGGATCGACGGAGGTCGGTTCGGCGGGGACGAGCGTCTTGTAGTTCGTGCCCTCGACCCAGTTCGCGGGAATCGGCGCCGCGGCAGCCGGCGTGCTCGCGGAGACGGCGGCGGCGATCGGCGAAAGTCCCGCGGCGACGTCGGCCACGCTCTCGCTTTCCTCGGGCATCCCGCCCGCGCGTTCGGTGGGTCCGTTCGTGCCGGCCTGGGGCTTCACGGCGAGCGCGGCATCGGCCGGACGGCGCTGGACGTGCTGTGCGGTCTGCGCCGGATGGCGGCTGCAGCCGGCGATCGCGCCGGTCGCGAGCACGAGCGCGGCGAGCCCCCTCAAAGTCCTGTTCATCCGTATTCCTCTCGGCCGACGGGCATCCCAAGTCCAGACTTGGAGCGGACGCCGGCGCCCGAGTTCAGGCCGCCGGCCGGGTTTTCTAGCGCAGACCCTTCAGATACGCGGCGAGCGCCGTTATGTCGTCGGCCGAGAGCTTCGAGGCGACATCGAACATCGCATCGGCGTACTGCGAGGGAGACGGCTGGCCGGCAACCGCGGTGTAGCGGGTATGCGAGGCGTAGGCCTTCAGCTGGTTGGCGAGGTAGGTCGGCTGCTGCGCGCGGATCTGCGGCCAGCGGGCCGGGCCGTTGCCGCGGCCGTTCGGGCCGTGGCAGCCGATGCACGCCGGCAGGCCGCGCTTCGGGTCGCCGCCGCGGTAGAGCTTCTCGCCGGCCTGCCACTGGTTGGCGTCGGCCTCCAGGCCCACCAGTGTCTGCTTCTCGAAGTACGCGCCGAGATCGGCCATGTCCTGCGGCGAGAGGGCGGCGGCCATGGGCTGCATGGTCGGCGCAATGCGCACGCCCGCCTTCAGGAGCGCGAGCTGGTCGGCGATGTACTGGTGATGCTGCCCGGCGAGGTTCGGCCACTCCGGGTTCGCGCTGTTGCCCGTCAGGCCGTGGCACGCGCCGCAGACGGCCGCCTTGGTGGCGCCGGCGCTCGCATCGCCTACGAGGGGCTCCGCGGCCGAGGCACTCTGCGCGACGCCAAGACCCGCGGTCAGCGCGAGGAGCGCGAGCGCGACAATGCGACTCTTCATGGTCAGTGTTCCGGGTTCCGTGGACGGCTGCGCGGCCCTGATAGACTTCAGCGTCCGCGCGAAACACAGATTCTACACGATGTCGGCTTTTCCCCACGCCCGGTACCTGAAGGGCTCCCACCAGCCGACGCAGTTCGTGGAGGACACGGGCGCGGAAGTCTGTTTCGCGGGCCGCTCGAACAGCGGCAAGTCGAGCGCCATCAACGCGATCACGCAGCGCAACGGCCTCGCCCGGACGTCCAAGACGCCCGGCCAGACGCAACTCATCAACTTCTTCGAGCTCGAGCCCGACCGGCGCCTCGTCGACCTGCCGGGTTACGGGTTCGCCAAGGTGCCCCGGCCGGTGCAGGAGCACTGGAAGGGGCTGCTCGAGGAGTACTTCACGACGCGCGAGTCACTGACCGGGCTCTTCATCGTCATGGATGCGCGCCGGCCGCTCGGTGAGCAGGACTGGCAGATGCTCGAATTCGCCCGGGCCCGTGGCCGGGCGGTCCACCTGCTGCTCACCAAGGCGGACAAGCTCAACCGTAGCGACGCCGCGACGACCCTGGCGAAAGCCCGGCGGGAGACCAAGGGAGTGGCTACGGCGCAGCTCTTTTCCTCCACGGCCAAGACGGGCGTGGATGAGGCGCGCAAGCAACTGAGGGAATATCTGCGGGCAAAAAAACCCGGCGGTGAGTGATCACCGCCGGGTGAGACTAACCCGGAATGGGGATAAACCGGGAAAGGTTCCCGCTCAGGGAGGGCAGCGGGTGAACGTCAGGGACGTTCAGTGATTACGACGGGCCGGCGCGCCGGAAGTTCCGGGGCCGCGCGGTGAAGAACCGTCAAAAATTGGCCGCGCCCGCGAACGTGGCGCGCTGGCACGACCGCCGCGCTAGTGCGCCTCGTCCCAGTTGGCGCCAACCCCGATGTCGACCTCGAGCGGCACCTTCAGTGTCGCCGCCGCGCCCATCAGCGCGCGCACGCGCTCGCCGACGCTCTCGATGGCCTCTGCGTCGACCTCGAGTACGAGTTCGTCGTGCACCTGCATCACGAGCGTCGCGGGCGCGCGCTCGGTCTCGATCCACGCATCCACCGCCAGCATCGCGCGCTTGATGATGTCCGCGGCCGTGCCCTGCATCGGCGCGTTGATCGCGGCACGCTCGGCGTACTGCTGCTGCTGCTTGTTCCGAGAGTTGATCTCCGGCAGGTAGAGCCGCCGGCCCTCGACCGTCTCGACGTACCCTTGCGCGTGCGCGAGCTTGCGCGTCTCGTCCATGTACAGGCGGACGTTCGGGTAGCGCTCGAAGTAACGCTCGATGTACTTCTGCGCCGAGGTGCGGTCGATGCCGAGGCGCGCGGCGAGCCCGAAGGCCGACATGCCGTACATGAGCCCGAAGTTGATCGCCTTCGCGGCGCGGCGCTGGTCGGCCGTCACCGCGCCGATGTCGATGCCGAACATCTCCGCCGCCGTCGCCTCGTGCACGTCGCGCCGCTCGGCGAAGGCCTTGAGGAGCCCCGGGTCCTCGGACAGGTGCGCCATGATCCGAAGCTCGATCTGCGAGTAGTCGGCCGCCATCAGCCGGCGGCCGGGCGGCGCGATGAACGCCTGGCGGATGCGCCGGCCTTCCTGCGTGCGGATCGGGATGTTCTGCAGGTTCGGGTCGGTCGATGACAGTCGCCCCGTCGCCGCCACCGCCTGGTGATAGGAGGTATGGATGCGGCCCGTGCCCGCGTTGACCTCATCCGGCAGCGAGTCGGTGTACG
>CAYNCY010000042.1:0-14370 GCA_964395195.1 uncultured Steroidobacteraceae bacterium | reverse complement strand
AACCAAACACTCAATCACTACACAACGCAATACCCAACTGACGCGAAAGCCGCCACCCAGATCTTTCTCGTGGCCGCGAATCTCCGTCACGATGCTCATCGGGTTCCTTCAGCTGCCGCGGACGCGGCGCAGCGTTCTAGAGACCAAGCTCCGTCAGGCCCGGATGATCAAGCGGGCGCGGGCCGGGCGCCGGCCAGTGGAACTTGCGCTCCGCCGCAGCGATTGGCCGGTCGTTGATCGAGGCGATGCGCCGCTGCATGTAGCCCTCGGCATCGAACTCCCAGTTCTCGTTGCCGTAGGACCGGTACCACTGCAGGGAGTCGTCGTGCCATTCGTAGGCGAAGCGGACCGCAATGCGGTGGCCACTGACGGCCCAGAGTTCCTTGATCAGGCGATAGTCGAGCTCCCGCTCCCACTTGCGCGTGAGGAACGCGGTGACTGCCGCACGACCCTCGAGGAACTCGGCGCGATTGCGCCAGCGCGTCTCGGCCGTGTACGCGAGCGCGACCTTCTCGGGATTGCGGCCGTTCCAGCCGTCCTCGGCCGCGCGCACCTTGAGGGCAGCGGTCTCGGCGGTGAACGGGGGCAGGGGCGGGCGGGGTGGGGTGGCAGTCATGGCGAACCTCGATGCGCTGAAGCGTACCCCAGCGGCGCATCGTCGGGACAGTCGCTCGAAGACGCGCGCATGGCGCGCTACCATTCCTCGAGGACGAACGCGGAGGGCGAACGATGACGACACGCGACCCGAGGATCGATGCCTACATCGCACGTGCGCCCGACTATGCGCGACCCATACTCGGATACGTGCGGGCCGCCGTAACCGGCGCGTCGCCGAAAATCGAGGAGACCCTGAAATGGGGACGGCCGCACTTCCTCTACAAGGGCCTCGTGTGTGGCGTCTCGGCGTTCAAGGCGCACTGTGCGTTCGGTTTCTGGAGGGGCTCGCTGGTCGTGCGGCCACCGAGCGGTCGCAGCGCGGGCGGCATGGGTCAGTTCGGGCGCGTCACGCGCGTCGCGGATCTTCCCTCACGCGCCGCGATCGGCAAGCTCGTGCGGGCGGCGATGGCGCTCAACGACGCGGGTGTGAAGTCACCGACGCGCGCGAAGCGCGCACCGCGGCCACCGGCGCGGGTTCCGGCCGATCTCGCGCGCGGGCTCAAGGCGGACGCAAAGGCGCGTGCCACCTTCGCCGCGCTGAGTCCGTCCGGAAAACGCGAATACGTCGAGTGGCTGGCCGATGCCAAGCGCGCCGAAACACGCGAGCGGCGCCTCGCGACGACGCTCGAGTGGCTCGCCGCCGGCAAGTCGCGCAACTGGCAGTACGAGACGGCGAACCGCCCGAAAGCCTAGGCCGTCGTCGAGCCCGGCGGCCACGCATCGAGGTCCGATGCGCGGGCCACCGGGTCCGGGACGGGTTCTATCGACGGTCGAAGGAGTGCGGAAAGTGCTGCGGCGGGATGCACGCAGCGCCGGGCCGCCGGACGGCGGCCGGCGTGCGCTTCAACGCGCGTAGTCGAGGAATTCGACCGCGATGACCGTGATGGCAGCGATGCCAGAGAGGATTACGAGTTCCATATTGAGTCTCCTGAGGTGTCTTAGCCGCGGAATTATCGCACTGCAACATGGAAAGAACGCTGCACTGCATCACATTTTTGTAAGCTATTGAAATATCTTGGTTTTAATAGTGTCTTTCGGGCCTCCGCACCGCCTTGGCTGCCGGACGAGGGACCGAAGCAGGGGATTTCGGCAGCCCGGGGCGGTGACAGCCGGGGATTCGGGGCGGCGACGGTGGCGCGCGCGGGCACCGGCCACTCATCGCAGCCGAACGCCTATCATCGAGGGATCAACAAAGTGGCCGGCGCATGCGGCCCGTGAACGCTGGGGGATCTGTGCGGACATCAATCGAGCGGCTGACGGCAGTGTTGTTCCTGGGTGCTTCCCTCACCGCGTGCGACCGCGCCCCGCCGCCGCCGCCGCCGCCGCCCCCCGCGGGACAGATCGACGCCGCACGGCTCGCCGGTGCGGCGAATGAGGCGGACCAGTGGCTGACGACGGGTCGTGACGGCAACGGCAGTTACTACTCGCCGCTCAAGGACATCGACGCGACGAACGCCGCCAAGCTCGGCTTCGCATGGGAGTACAAGCTCGGCACGCGGCGCGGCCTCGAAGCGACGCCCGTCGTCGTCGACGGGACGATGTACGTGTCCGGGAATTTCGGTCGCGTGTACGCGGTCGATGCGGCGACCGGCAAGGAACGCTGGCGCTACGACCCCGAGGTCAACGGCCAGTGGGGCCGTTATGCGTGCTGCGATGCCATCAATCGCGGCGTCGCCGTCTGGAAGGGACGGGTCTACGTCGGCACGCTCGACGGCTACCTGCACGCCATCGACGCGGCCACGGGCGCGCGCCTCTACAAGATCGACACGCTGCCGGAGCGCAGCCCCAAGCATCCGTACACGACCTCGGCGACGCCCGTGATTGCCGGCGACAACGTCATCATCGGTAGCGCCGGCGCCGACTTCGCGGGCGTCCGCGGCTACGTCGCCGCGTTCGATCTCGCGACCGGCAAGCTCGCCTGGCGTTTCTACACGGTGCCCCGCGATCCGAAGGAAGGCGTGCAGGACCAGCCGCACCTCGTGAAGGCGCTGGGCACGTGGGATCCGCGCCACCGCTGGGAGGCGGGCAGCGGCGCGACGGTGTGGGACGGCATCAACTACGACCCGGACCTCAAGCTCGTCTACGTCGGCACCGGCAACGGCGCGCCGTACAACATCAAGGAGGACGGTCGCAAGGGCGGGGATGACCTCTACGCCGCCGCCATCGTCGCGATCCACGCCGAGACCGGCGAGCTCGCCTGGTATTACCAGACGACGCCGGGCGATCGCTGGGACTACGACAGCACGCAGAAGATGATCTTCGCCGACCTCGACTACGGCCAGGGCGCGCGCAAGGTCCTCATGCAGGCGGCCAAGAACGGGTTCTATTACGTGCTCGATCGGGCGACGGGCGAGTTGCTCGCCGCGGATCCGTACGCGTTCGTGAACTGGACGAAGGGCATCGACAAGAAGACCGGCCGTCCGATCCCGAACCCCGCGGCCGAATACACCAAGGATCCGAAGCTGATTTTCCCGGCGACCTCGGGCGCGCACAGCTGGCAGCCGATGTCGTACGACCCCGAGCACCAGATGACGTTCATCCCGGCGATGGAGTGGCCGATGATCTACATCGAGACCTCGCATCGCCGCGCGGGTCTCGTCGAGGGCTGGTTCACGGTCAACGCATTTCCGCCGGAGATGTACGACCGCGCCGGCCTCAAGAGCCTCTACGGCGAACTCCCGCCGATCGAGAAGCTGGACAAGGGCCTGCCGCCCGCCAAGGCGCTCGGCTACCTGCGTGCATTCGATGTGAAGAACCACAAGGTGTTGTGGGAAGTGCCGACCGCGACCAGCTGGGACGGCGGTGTGATGTCGACCGCCTCCGGCCTCGTGTTCCAGGGCGATGCGACGGGCCATCTCAACGTGTACGCCGCGACCGACGGCAAGAAGCTCGCGAGCGTCGAGATCGGCACCGGCATGCTCGCGGGACCGATCAGCTATCGGGTGGGCGGTGTCCAGTACGTCGCGGTGCTGGCCGGCTACGGCGGCAACGCCATCAACTATCCGCTCGCGCCGGAGACGGCGGCGTACCGCTACGACAACGAAGGCCGGATCGTCGCGCTCAAGGTTGGCGGTGGTGCGGTGCCGCTGCCGGCCGCGATCAAGGAAGAGCCGTTCCCCGAGCCGCCGGCGCGCGAGGGCACGCCGGCGACGATCGCGCAGGGCGAGGTTCTCTACAACCGGTTCTGCGGTCGCTGCCACATCCTCGGGCGCGGCATCGTGCCGGACCTGAGGCGCCTGACGGCAGGCAAGCACCAGGCGTTCTACGAGATCGTGCTGAACGGCGCGCTCGCGGCGAACGGCATGGGCCGGTGGGACGACGTGCTGACGCACGCCGACGCCGAGGCACTGCATGCGTACATCATCGACCAGGCCTGGCAGGCGTACGCGCCGCCGAAGCCGAACTGACGCGCCGCGTCGGGCCTAGGTGTCGATGAGCACCGCGGAGCCACGGCCCGGGGTTACCGTGCTCGACGGCGGCATGGGGCGCGAGCTCTTGAGGCGCGGGGCGCCGTTCCGCCAGCCCGAATGGTCGGCGCTTGCACTCATCGAGGCGCCCGAGCACGTGAGCCGGGCGCACCAGGCCTTCGTCGACGCGGGCGCCCGCATCATCACGACGAACAGCTACGCGCTCGTGCCCTTTCACATCGGCGCCGAGCGCTTTGCGAGCGAGGGCTTGAGGCTCGCGGCACTCGCCGGGCGGCTCGCGCGCGAGGTAGCGGATGCGGCGCCGCATCCGGTCCGTGTCGCGGGTTCGCTGCCGCCGATCTGCGGGTCGTACCGCGCGGACTGGTTTGACCCTGAGTTCGCGCGGCCGATCCTTGAGGTGCTCGTGAAGGGGCTCGCGGGATCGGTCGATCACTGGCAGGCCGAAACCTTGAGCACGATCGCGGAGGCGGAGCTCGTCCGCGCGGTGCTCGGGGATGACCGACGCCCCCTCTGGCTCTCGTTCACGCTCAACGACGACGGCGCGATCGGCGGCCTGCCGCGGCTGCGCTCGGGCGAGCCCGCCGGGGAAGCCGTCGCGGCTGCCGTCAGACTCGGCGCGGCCGCCGTCCTTTTCAACTGCAGCCAGCCAGAGGTCATGGCCGATGCCATCGATCGTGCACGCGAGGTGCTCACCACGGCGCGCCGCTTCGGCAGCGGCGGCATCGCCATCGGCGTCTATGCGAACGCGTTTCCGCCGCAGAGCGCAACGGCGACGGCCAACGACGACCTGACCGCGATCCGCGCGGATCTCGACCCGCCGGCGTACCTCGTCTGGGCCAAGGAATGGGTGCGTCGCGGCGCCACGGTCGTCGGCGGCTGCTGCGGCATCGGACCGGAGCACATCCGCGCGCTGAGTGCGGAATTTTCCGCGCCACGTGACTGATGTTTCCACGCGCTAAAGAGGCCGCATGACGATCAACGCAGCGCTGTTGATTCCGTTCCTCTGGGCCGTGTGGGCGATCTACTGGTTCGTCGCCGCCCGCGGGGTCAAGGCGGTCGTGCGGCGCGAGTCGCCCGCATCGCGCCTCGGCCACGCCATTCCGCTCGCGATTTCCGGGATCCTGCTGTGGCTGCCGCACTTCCCCGGGTGGCTTGGGGAGCGCTTCGTGCCCGAAACGGTGGCACTCTTCCTGGCGTCGGTTGGCGCCATCGTGGCGGGGCTGCTCCTGTGCGTGTGGGCGCGCGTCGTGCTCGGTGGCAACTGGAGTGGCACGGTGACGCTGAAGGTCGAGCACGAAATCGTGCGGGTCGGCCCCTACCGGATGATCCGTCACCCGATTTACACGGGACTCCTGCTTATGTTCATTGGCACCGCGCTGGCACGGGGCGAATGGCGCGGGATCCTCGCGGTCGTGATTGCCTTCGCGGCGCTCTGGCGCAAGCTCAGGCTCGAGGAGCGCTGGCTTACGGAGTCCTTTGGCGCCGCCTACACCGAGTACCGGGCCGCGACCTGGGCGCTCGTTCCTTACTTAATCTAAAACGCGGCTCACCGCGCAATATAGGGAATATTCCCATCTTGCCAGCGTCTAATGGCAGGCACAGAGTAGTAACCCATGAGCGGTCGACCCACAACCTCGTATGAGAAGCTGAGACGGCGATTCGCCGCACTTGCGATCGTTGCGGCGCTCGCGCGTGCGCTGGTGCCGGTCGGCTTCATGCCGGTGATGGTGGACGGCACGCCGAAGCTCATGTTCTGCGACGGGCACGCGGCGGTCGGCGCCCATCACGTCCATGGCGGCATGCCGCACCACGAGCATGCGGGCGGCGCCAAGTCCGCCGACGGACCGTGCGTGTTCGCCTTGAGCGCCGGCGCCGCGCCGCTGCCGGTCGTGCTCGCGGGCACCGTTCCCGTAACCGCGGCCGATGCGTTCGCACCGCGTTCCGATCAGTCCACGTTCACCAGCCCACCCAGGCGTCACGCCGCTCCCCGAGGACCGCCCGCCGTCGCGTAATCGTCCAGCGCGACCGTACCCGATGCGCGCCCGGATTTCGTCCGGGTCCGCGAGCCGGGGGTGTTCCTCGTTTGAAAGGTGGGTTTCACATGTCTTCGCATCATCCGCGCCCGGCGGGCGCACGGTATTCATTGCGGCGCGCGCCCTTGGCGTCGCTCATCGCGACGGCGCTCGCGCTCGGTCCCGCGACGGCGTTCGGCTGCGCCTGCGGCTGCGGCGTCTTCGACGTCGGCACCGCATCGATGTTTCCGATGCACTCGGGTGTCCTGGCGTTCGTCGAATACGACTTCATGGACCAGAACAAGAACTGGAGCGGAACGTCACAGGCGCCGGCGGCGGACAATCCCGACAAGCGGATTCGTACCGACGTGATGAACGTCGGCCTAGAGTACCAGTTCGATCGCACGTGGGGCGTCGCCGTCGAGGTGCCGTACTGGAACCGGACGTTCCGGACGACCGACGATGACACCGGCGACATCGTCCAATCGACCCACGGCTCGGTGGGCGATGTGCGCATCAAAGGCATCTACACCGGCTTCTCGCCCGACATGTCGACGGGTCTTACGTTCGGGCTCAAGCTTCCGACGGGTGATTCGACCTACGCGCATTTCGATCCGGACACCGAGATCGGATCGGGCAGCACCGACCTCCTGCTCGGTGCGTATCACCTCGGCAACCTCACGCGCGACAACAAGTGGCGCTATTTCCTGCACGCCCAGTGGGACGAGCCCCTGAGCCACAAGGCGGTGTACCGGCCAGGGCGTGAGTTCAACGCCAACGTCGGCGGCTATTACGAAGGCTGGCAGATCGGCAGTACGGTGAAGGTCGCGCCGATGCTGCAGCTCGGCGCGAGCTACCGCGCGCACGATGGCGGGCCGCTCGCGATGCCGGACGACAGCGGCTACACGCGCCTGCTCGTGACGCCCGGCATCGAAGTCGATGCCCAGCGCGTGTCGGTGTATCTCGACGTGGGGCTTCCTGTGTACACGAACGTGAGCGGCAACCAGGTCGTCAGCTCGCAGTTCTGGCGACTCAACGTGAGCTACCGGTTCTAGGAGGCACCGACATGCATGACTTCATGCCCGCTGTCCCGCGGCGTTCGTTACTGACGCTCGGGTTTCTCGCACTCCTTGCTTGCGCTCGCGCGGGCGCCGCGGGCGCCGAGGTCGGTGCGCCGGCGCCACCGCTCGTCATGAGGACACTCGACGGCCGCGACTTCAGCCTGGCCGCCCAGAGGGGCAAGGTCGTCGTCCTCAACCTCTGGGCGACCTGGTGCCCGCCCTGCCGCGCGGAGATGCCGTTGCTCGAGTCGTTCTCGAAGGCCTATGCCGCGCGCAACGTCCTCGTGTTCGGGGCGAGCGCGGATGACGCGCACGACCGCAAGGACGTGGTCAAGGTGATGAAAGGCTTCACCTACCCGGCGGGACTCCTGTTCGAGGCGAGTGCCAACGGCTTCGGGGCACCCGACGTCCTGCCGGTCACCTACGTGATCGATGCGAACGGAATCATCCGTGCCCGGATCCTGCCCGGCCGCGGCGCGCTGACCGAGAAGGAGCTGGCGGGCGCGGTCGAGCCGCTGCTCGCGCACGCGGACCAAACGCCGTAACGGCGCCACCGCCCGCTGACGGGCGGCCTTGGGTACACTTCGGGGCACATCGACGCCGAGGAACCTGCCCCATGGACTTTGCCCCGAGCGCCCGGACCACCGACCTCGTCAGCCGCCTCGAGGAGTTCATGCGCGAGCACGTGGTGCCCGCGGAGCCCGTGTACGAGGCGCAGATGAAGGCCTTCGGCGCCAATCGCTGGCAGATACCGCCGGTCGTCGAGGCGCTGAAAGCAAAGGCACGCGCGGCCGGGCTCTGGAACCTCTTCCTGCCCGAGTCGGCGCGTGGCGCCGGGCTCACGAACCTCGAATACGCGCCGCTCTGCGAGGTGATGGGACGGATTCCCTGGGCGGCGGAGGCGTTCAACTGCTCCGCGCCCGACACCGGCAACATGGAAGTGCTCGAGCGCTACGGCAGCGATGCCCACAAGGAGCGCTGGCTGAAGCCGCTGCTCGCGGGCGAGATCCGCTCGGCGTTCCTGATGACGGAGCCCGCGGTCGCCTCGTCGGACGCGACCAATATCGAGACGCGCATGCGGCGCGACGGCGACTCGTACGTCATCGACGGCCGCAAGTGGTGGGCCTCCGGCGCCGGCGACCCGCGCTGCAAGATCTTCATCGTGATGGGGAAATCGGCGCCCGACGCCGAGCCTCACCGGCAGCAGTCGCAGATCCTCGTCCCGCGCGATACGCCGGGCGTCAAGGTGCTGCGGATGCTCTCGGTGTTCGGCTTCGACGATGCGCCGCACGGCCATGCCGAGGTCCTCCTCGAGAACGTGCGCGTGCCGGCCGAGAACGTGATCCTCGGCGATGGCCGTGGCTTCGAGATCGCGCAGGGACGCCTCGGGCCCGGCCGGATCCACCACTGCATGCGGACGATCGGCGTCGCCGAGCGTGCGCTCGAGCTCCTGTGCCGGCGCCTGCTCAGCCGGCGCGCGTTCGGGCAGCGGATCATCGATTTCTCGGTGTGGGAGGAACGCATCGCGAATGCGCGCATCGAGATCGAGTGCGCACGGCTACTCACGCTGAAAGCCGCCTGGATGATGGACGTGGCCGGCAACAAGGTTGCGCGCCGCGAGATCGCGATGATCAAGGTAAAGGCGCCGGTGATGGCGCTCAGGGTCATCGACGACGCGATCCAGGCCTTCGGAGCCGCCGGCGTCGGCGAGGACGCGCGCCTCGCTGCCCTCTATGCCCACGTGCGCACGCTCAGGCTCGCGGACGGTCCGGACGAGGTGCACCGCCGCACGATCGCCCACCTCGAGGTCAAGAAGTACTCACAGGCACCGGCGAAATCGGCGTGAGCCTGCCGAAGCTCCTCGAGCGGCGGCTGTCGGTGCCGGTCATCGGCGCGCCGCTCTTCATCGTCTCGAACCCGAAGCTCGTGATCGCGCAGTGCACGGCCGGCATCGTCGGCTCGTTCCCGGCGCTGAACGCCCGCCCGGCCGAGCGGTTGAGTGACTGGCTCGCCGAGATCACGAGCGCGCTCGCGGCGCACGACGCGGCGCATCCCGGCCGGCCCGCCGCGCCCTTCGCGGTGAATCAGATCGTGCACCGCTCGAACGACCGGCTCGAACACGACCTTGCCGTGTGCGCCGAGTTCAAGGTGCCCATCACGATCACGTCCTTGGGTGCGCGCACCGAGGTCAACGAGTCGATCCACGCCTACGGCGGCATCGTCCTCCACGACATCATCAACGACACCTTCGCGCGCAAGGCCGTCGAGAAGGGCGCGGACGGCCTGATCGCGGTCGCGGCGGGCGCGGGCGGTCATGCCGGCGTCCAGTCGCCATTTGCGCTCGTGCACGAGATCCGCGAATGGTTCGAGGGGCCGCTCGCGCTCTCCGGCGCGATCGCGAACGGCCGCTCGGTGGCGGCGGCCGAGATGCTGGGCGCCGACCTCGCCTACATCGGCTCGGCGTTCATCGCGACGGAGGAGGCGAACGCCTCGGCCGCCTACAAGGACGCGACGACCCGGAGCGGCGCAGAGGACATCGTCTACACGAATCTCTTCACCGGCGTGCACGGCAACTACCTGCGCCAGTCGATCGTCAACGCCGGGCTCGATCCGCTTCAGCTGCCGGCGTCGGATCCAACCAAGATGAACTTCGGCAGCGGGCGCGAGAAAGAGGTCAAGGCCTGGCGCGACATCTGGGGCGCGGGTCAGGGGCTCAGGGCAGTGAAGTCGGTCGTGCCGGCGCGCGAGTACATCGAGCGCCTCGCCCGCGAATACGCGGCCGCGCGCGCGGCGGTCGCGCAGCCGGCGTGGGCCGCGCGCTGAAATCATCGGGCGAGAGCGGAATCATTTCGGGGAGAGCACCGTGTCCATGTTCGAGCTGACGGGAAAAGTCGCGTTGATCACGGGATCGACGCGTGGCATCGGCAAGGCCATCGCGCTCGCGATGGCTGCGGCCGGGGCGCGGGTGACGGTCTCGAGCCGCAAGGCAGAGGCGTGCGCGGCGGTCGCCGCCGAAGTCGCTGCCGCGGGCGGCGAGGCGCTGCCATTCCCCTGCAATATCGGGCGCAAGGAAGACCTGCAGGCATTGGTCGAGGCGACGCTGGCCCGCTGGGGCCGGATCGATACGCTCGTCTGCAATGCGGCCGTGAACCCGTACTACGGGCCGGCGCTCGGCATGCCGGACGATGCGTTCGACAAGATCATGAACACGAACGTGCGCAGCAACTTCTGGCTGTGCAACATGGTCGTACCGCAGATGGCGGAGCGGCGGGATGGCGCGATCGTGATCGTCTCGTCCGTCGCCGGGCTCGCCGGCAACAGCCGCATCGGGGTCTACGGCATCTCGAAAGCCGCCGACATGCAGCTCGCGCGCAACCTCGCGGTCGAGTGGGGACCCCACAACGTGCGCGTTAACTGCCTTGCGCCGGGCGTGATCCGCACGGATTTCGCGAAGGCCCTGTGGAGCGATCCGGTGCTGCACCAGAAGTTGATCAACCAGTATCCGCTCAGGCGCATCGGCGAGCCCGAAGACGTGGCGGGCGCGGCCGTGTTCCTCGCCTCGGCGGCGGGTCGGTTCATCACCGGCCAGACGCTCGTGATCGACGGCGGTGGCAGCGTCGGCGGCCCGGAGAGCGCTTCCGACTGAGGCGCGTGGCCCGCGACGCGACCGTCAGTCGGCGACGGTCGTATCGATGGAGAGGCCATTGAGCAGCGTGCGCGTGACCGGCGTTTTGCCCGCGATCTCGATCAGGCGCGCCTTCTGCTCGGCGCTCAGGGGCTTTGAGAACGACAGGCGCCGGTCGATGCGCTCCTTGTGCTCCGCGTCCTTCGTGTAGCGAAGCCCCACCGTTATCTTGCCGAGCTCCCACTCCTTGCGGCCCGCGTACATCCGAAGCGTGATCGATGTGCAGGCACCGAGGCTCGCCAGCAGGAGTTCGTAGGGCGAGGGTCCCGTGTCGCTGCCACCGAGCGCGACCGGCTCATCGGCCATCAGGCGGTGATGGCCGGAAACGACCTGGGTCGCGAACTTGAACTCGCTGATGACCGTGACGTGTGCCATGTGACGCTCTCCGACCGTTTCGTTAATCCGAACCACCCGCGCCGACAGCGACCCACGCGAGGTCGGAGTTGGACACGGACTCGAGCTTGAACCCTTTCGCGGCGGCGGTCATGCGCGTCAGCGCCTGGCCGATCGGCATCGCGGGGCGCTTGTCGCCGGGCTTCTGCTTGATGAAGCGCACGGGGTTGATGCGCGCGACCACGTAGTTCCTGAGATACGGCGACTTGAAGCCTTTCTCCTGGAGCGCGGCGATGATCCGCTTGACCTCTGTGTCGATGCCGAGCAGCCGGTCCGCGTAGCCCTCGCGCTCGCGCAGGCTCGCGGCAAGGGTGCGCTCGGCGAACCGGTCGATCTTCCGGAGGAACGAGCTGTACGCGCCACCCGCGAAACGCGAGTTCGACTCGTAGATGACGCCGAGCGTGATGAGCTCCGCGGCCTCGAACTGGTCCGCAAAGTCGATCTCGCGCGCGCGCGGCTCACGCTTGGCGAGGGTGCGCGCCATGCGGATGACCTCGAGGCTGCGGTCCTTGAGGTTGTGCGCCTTCTCCGTGTTGAGCGCGAGGATCCGGTAGGCGAGCGCCTCGTCGGGGGAGATCAGCACGGATATCTGGCGGAGCCCAAGTACCTTCGCCGCCGCCAGCCGATGCCGGCCGTTCGGTGTCCAGAAGCGCCCGTCGTGGCCCTGCACGACGATCAGCGGGTCGAGAAATGCGCGGGACTCGTCGATCTTCTCGGCGAGGCGCTTCGTGTGCGTGGGCGAGAGGTCGCGCTGGAAGGGCGTTGGCTGGACGGCCGCGAGCGGCAGCGTGCCGATCACGAGCGGACGGCTGCCGAGCGGATCGCGGTAGGCGCCGATGGCGGCGCCGCCCGCGGCGCGCACGAGGTCAGCGAGCTTCGCCACGTCCGCGTGGTCGAGTCCGAGTGTGATCTCGGCGGCATCGAGGCCGCGCGCGGACTTCGCCGGGGAAATTCGCCGCCGCGCCGCGGTGCGACCCGTGGCGGGCGCCTTGCTGGCCTTCGTCCTGGTCGTTTTCCGGGGGGTCTTGCGGGTCGCCATCACGCACTCCTGCTCGTCCGATCACCCTCAGGCACGGGCAGGGAGTGTACCTGAGCCTCCTCGGCGGGGCCGCTGGCCGGGCGCGTCGAACGCTAGGCCGCGCCCTGGGGACAACGGCACGTCACCCGCGTGCCCCCGCGCGCGCGCGGCTCGATGCTGAGCCGTCCGCGCAGTGCCATCGTCCGCAATGCCAGTGACTGCAGCCCGAAGCCGTGCTCGCGCGCACTCGGAACGTCGAACCCCGAACCGTCGTCCTCGACGAGCAGGGTTATCTCGGTGGGGGCGACGGCCAGCGTCACGCCGATGCGATTGGCGTCGGCGTGTTTGACGGCGTTGTTCACGGCCTCGCGTGCGATCTGGTAGAGGTGCTCGCGCATCGGCAGCGCGAGCTTGAGGGCCGAGTCGGCGCGGACCTCGATCACGAGCTTCGCGCGCACCGCAGGCGGCGACTGCGCCGGCATTCGCTCGAGCGCCGCCACGAGGTCGCCGTCGGTCGCCTGCAACGGCGAGAGCCCGTGGATAATCTGCTCGCACGACTGCATCGCATCGCGGATGGCGCTCGAGGCGAACAGTACGGCCTCGCTCTTTGCGGAGCCGCTCTGCTCGACCGTGCGGCGCACGCTCGCGAGTCCGAGGTGCAGTCCCGTGAGGCTCTGGCCGAGACTGTCGTGGAGTTCCTGTGCGAGCCGGCGCCGCTCGAGGTCGGATGTCTCGAGGACCCGCCGGCGCAGCGCATTTCGCTCGGTGACGTCGATTGCGAAGCAGAGCTGTTCGATGTCATCGCCAAGATCGACCGGCGTCAGGGACAACTCGACATCAAAGGACTCACCGCTGCGGTCGCGGTGTGCGCGTGCGAGGACGCGCTGCTCGCCGCCCGGCGATGCCTCGTGCGCCGGCGGCGCGTCGGCGCCGAGTGCCGCGGCGGTCAGCGCGAGGAACTCCGCGCGTGTGTAGCCGTACCGGCGGGTCGCGGCCGCGTTCACCATGGTGATCGCGCCCGTCGACTCGCTGTACGCAAACAGCGGCCGCGGGATGGCCTCGAAGAGTGCCTCGTAACGCGCCTTCAGGCCCTTGAGTCCCCGCATCGTCGACTCGTGCTCGGCGACCACGGTCGTCAGGAAAAGGCCCGTCGCGCCGAGCATGCCGATGAATCCCCACAGCACTTCGGGGCCTTCTCCGGGCGCCGCGGTCGCGACCGGACCGAGCCCGAGTCCGTAGCCGAAGGTGGCCGCGAGCGAGAGGGTGAGAGCCGCCGCGGCCGCGAGCGCAACGCCGAAGCGCAGCGCCGCCCAGGCGACCATGACGACGCCGAGGCCGAGCACCGGCAGACGCCAGTTCGCGGTCGGGCCACCGCCGATCGCGAGCGCAGCCACCGTGAGCGCGCCGACGAACACCGTGGCTTCGCGCCAGCGGCGCTGCAGCACTCGGCCGAAATCGACCGACGTGGCCGCGAGCACGGGTACCGCGAGCGTGACGCCGCCGACACCATTGAGCCACCAGCGCAGGTAGCCGCGGAGCTCCACGTAGGTGAGGCCAAAGAGCCGGTCGCCCGTGGACGCGAGCCCCTCGAGCAGCTCCGGCGTCAGGGTCTGCGGCGCGAGCACGGCCGCGGTATGCAGGCCAATCACGTCGAACGCTGTCGAGACGGAGCGCGCGGCGATCGCGGCCGCGATCAGCACGGCGAAGTCGCGAAAGCGATCGAAGGCGCGCCTAAAGCCCCAATGCTCGAGCAGGTAGGCGGCGAGGAGCGCCGCGAGCGTCTCGCCGCACGCATCGGCAATCACCGTGATCCACGGGTCGTGCGCGAGCCCGCGCCAGAGGGCGATCGTGGCGAGGAAAACTGCCGGCGCCAGGCGCTTGCCCCGCAACAGGAGTCCCGCGACCGCCACGCCGCTCGCGATCCAGGGCACCGCGACGGCCGGCAGCAGGGATATGTGCCGCGAGTCGATCTCCTGCAGGAACCGCAGTCCGAGCGCGCCGGTCGCGAAGTAGGCGCCGAAAAGGAGCGCGCCGTCGAGCCAGGCCCGAGAGCCCGTCACGGCCTCGGCCGCATGTGGCGGCGCGGCCGCGTGTGCCGCGCCGTGCGCAGCTACGT